>JAJYBT010000304.1 GCA_021778875.1 Acidobacteriota bacterium
AATTATTTCAGCGCGCTGGCGGCGGTGCATCCGAAGCATGGGATTCCGCACCGGTCGCTGGTTGCGCTGGGGCTGGTGGCCGCGGGTTTTTGCTTCTTCAGTCTGCAGCAGGTGATCACGATGCTGGTGATTACGCGCATTCTGCTGCAGTTCCTGTTGCAGCATGTGGGCGTGATGTGGCTGCGGGTGAAAAGGCCGGAGCTGGCAAGGCCGTTTCGGATGCCGCTGTATCCGCTGCCGCCGCTGGCGGCGATGGCGGGGTTCCTGTTTATTCTGGCGAATCGCAGGCATGCGGTGGGCGGGCTGACGGTGGCTGCGGGCATTGCATGCAGCGGAACGCTGATTTATCTGGTGCGGGCGAGACGGCTGCGGCAGTGGCCGTTTGCGGGCGAGGAAGAAGCCCGGGACTGAAGAGGCCGCGGCAAAACGCGCGCGAAGAATCCCAAACGAGAAAGCATAGAAGCGCAGGGCTCCAGCCGCCGCGTCATCTCCGCCAGCGCATTGTTCAGTTCCGCGATCGTCAGACTAGCCCGTTCAGATGGCTGATGAGCCTCTCCATGCGGTCCAGTGCCGAGCTGTAGCCGGGCAGCCTGGTTGCTTCCTCTTCGTTGTGGAAGAGCCACTCCGCGGGCAGGGAAGGCGTAAAGGTCCGGTGATTGCCGTTCAGCGTCGCGGTATGCTGCTCCACTTCCTGCATCACGCGCGTCGGTGTGTTAGCGGGCGTCAGCTCAGGAAAATCATGCGGCTGCCGCAGGTCGAGCGCCTTCCGCACCAGCGCCAGATAGAAGCTGCGGCCCAGCACGTCTTCCATGTCCGCATCGCTTTGTCCCGCATAGGTATCCAGCGTCACAAGGTGGCCCTCGGGCAGCGATTCCCGGGCGGCTTCCACCTTGCCGTTGTCGGTGCGCTTGATGTCGGTAATGGCGGCAATGTGCAGTCCCTCGTTGCGCAGCAGCGAGGCCACGCTGGGAATGCGCGCAAGGCCGCCGCCGATGCACACATTCCAGCGATAGTCGAGGCCGGACTTATGCGCCGCCTGCAATTGCTTTGAGAACCATTTCAGATACGCCACGTCGGACTCGCCTTCCACCAGCAGCGTATTCTTGCCCACGAACAGGCTTTGCGCCAGTTGGAATTCAAGAGCTCTCCGCAGCGGGGCGATTGTGTCGGCGTCGTTCGTGAGCACGCTTTCGCTCACCTTGGTGCCCAGCAGGCGCTCCTCGCCCGTCGCGCTGTCCTTCGCAACCACATCTTCAACCGTGCGGGCTGACATCAGGTTGTCCGCATCCACCATGAACGGCGAATGAGTCGTATAAATCACCTGGTAATGCGGCTTGAGCTGCTCATTCATATAGCGCAGCAGGTCGGCCTGCGCGCGGGCATGCAGCGAGTGGCCCGGCTCGTCGAGAAGAATCACAAGATTGTCGCCATGAATCTTCTTCAGTTGATAAAACCAGATAAGGAATGAGAAGAACCACACGAAACCGCGGCTTCTGTCATCGAAACTGGTGTCGGCGCGATGACGCCGGTTATCGATGCGCGTGCGGAAGATCCATCCCGCATTGAACGGAGGCGGATCGCTCGGCCGCGCATAGTCCAGCTTGATCTCTACGTCGAGATGCTTGTTCTGCGACCAGTACTTCGCAATCATGTCCGTCAGTTGATTGGAAACGGCGCGCAGCGAGGCGTTGAACTCTTCATACGTCCCGGTGTTATTCACGCTTTCAACGGTTGAGCCGGCCAGCTCAAGCAGCGCAATAAAAATGCGATCCTGGGCCGTCAGTTCATTCTCCTGCTGCCGCGCGGCAATCTCGTTCACGGCAATGGTTCCCGGCAGAGTCAAATACTCGTCGAAATAGAGGAACGTGGGCATCCTGGCCGAAAGGAAGGCGCTGACGGCTGCCTCGACTCCCTTCGGAAACCGCGCGGTCATTTCCGCCAACAGCTTTTCCTGCGCGGCAGAGCGCAAGGCGGTTGACTTGAGCAACTCCATGGCTGCGTCCACGCTGGCGCACCTTGCCAGGGGCTCCCGCTCCTCGGCGGAGAGTGTGGCCTGGGCCAGAACATGACGCAGAAGCCGCTCGTGGTCGATGTTCGCGGCGATCCGCGCAATATTGTCGTAGCCCGCTGAGGCGGTGAAGGCCGAGCCCGAAAGAACCCCCTTGCCAAAGGCCTCCTCAACAGCCTGGACCTCTGCCTCGGTCAGTTCCCACGTCGCCTGAATAACAGGCGCATCCTTGGCAGCGCGTGCGTCGGATCTCCATTTTCTGCGCGGGTAGTCCTTGAGGGCGTTGAAGGGCTCCTTGCTCGCATCGTCCGGCTTGAGCCTGTGCAACGCCTTCAGAATCGCCGTCTTGCCGGATTCGTTTTTCCCTACCAGACACGTAATGGGAGCAATCGAGAACTCGCCTGAGTCCTCGATACACCTGAAGTCTCGAATTTGCACTTTCGCCAGTCGCACGGTTCCCCTCGCTGAACGGATCTGGATGCAGAAGGCCCACTTTGATCCCGCCCGATTATAGGCACCGTCGAGGGCCGGCCATAGATGTCTTTAGGTGTTGGACCTTTGGGTATCTGGCGCGCCCGATTTTGGCCCGGAACAGGACACCGACGCGACGCATACGGCGCCACCGCCGGCCTGCTGCTGCCCCACGCAACCCCGCTGTTAAACTGGAATTGCATGATCCTCCCGTTCGTCCGCGAAATCTTCGCGGAGCTGGAGCACTCCTCCGCATTTGAGCGCGTGCGCAGGCACCTGAGCCTGGGTACGGGGCGTAGGCGTGTGTCCGGACTCACCGCCACGGCCCGCTCGCTCTATCTGCCGTTGATGGCCCGGGCCGCCAATCATCCTGTCATTGTCGTCGTGGCCGACAACAAGGCTGCTGAAACCCTTGAGGTTGCCCTGCGCGCCGGCTGCGAGCTGACCGCAGCCGTCGACCTCACCCGCGTGGTGCGCCTGCCCGCCCACGATGTCCTTCCGTTTGAGAATCTTTCGCCCCACCCTGACGTGCAGGAGCAGCGCGCCGCCGCCCTCTGGAAGCTGGCCACCGGCGCCGTCTCCATCCTCATCGCACCGGCCGAGGCCGTCGCCCTCCGGCTCTTCGAGCGCGACTACTACGCCGGCCTTGCCGTCACCCTCAAGCGCGGCGAAGAGATCGACGTGGAAGTGCTCACCGCGCACCTGGCTAGCGTCGGTTACACGCAGATGGACCTGGTTGAAATGCCCGGCCAGTTCACCCGTCGCGGCGGCATCCTCGACGTGTACTCACCGGAGGCAGACCGCCCCGTGCGTATCGAGTTTTTCGGCGACGAGATTGACACCATCCGCAAATTCGACCCGGAAACCCAGCGCTCGCAGTCCGGCCTGGATGAAGCCCTGCTGCTGCCGCTGACTGAGACCCCCGTCACTGAGCGTCTGCTCGCCGCGGTGCATGCCCGCCTCAGCCGCCAGCGCATCGAGAGCGAGGATGAAGCGCTGGCCGCCGACTCTGCTGCCGCCGGCGTCAGCGTCTTTCCCGGCTGGGAGTTCTTCTCTGCCGTGGCCGGCGCGGAGAGCCACCTGCTCAAGCTCCTGCCCCGCTGCGTGCTCTTTGTCGAAGAGCCGGCCATGGTGCGCAATCAGATTGACCGCTGGTGGAACAAGGTCGAGCAGCGCCATGAGCGCTCTGGCATCGGCTCGCTCATCCGGCCTGAAGACATCTATCTGCGCCCTGAAGTCCTGCAAGGCCTTCTCGAATCGCACCCCGGCCTCGATCTCGATCAACTGGGCGCCGTGGACGTGCTGGAAACCGACAACACGCTCGGCGAGATTGCCCTCAATTCTCGCCCTACGCTGCGCTTTCACGGCTCCATCCCCGCGCTCACTGAGCAGTTGCGCAACCTCATGGCTGCAGAGCAGAGCATCGTGCTCGCGGCGCCCACGCAGGGCGACGTGGAGCGCATGGCCACCGTGCTGCGCGAGTACCAGATACCCTATCGCCTCGGCAGCCGCTTCACCCACACCAGCAGCGAAACCGTGCTGGAGGAAGCCAGCTACATGGCCGGCGATCTGCGCGTGCCCGTTATCGTGCGCACGCAGTTGGCCTCCGGCGTCAGCTTCCCTGATGCGAATCTCATCGTCTTCGGCGCCAACGATCTGTCTGACGAAGCCGACATCATGGCCCGGCCCATGCCGAAAAAGTCCAAGACAGCAGCCTTTGTCTCCGACTTCCGCGACCTGACGATTGGCGATTACGTCGTCCACGTCGAGCACGGCATCGCGCAATATCAGGGCCTCAAGGAGATCGTGCAGGACGGTCTCTCCATCGAGTTCATGATTCTTGAATTCGCCGAGCAGGCCAAGCTTTACGTTCCGCTCACGCGCCTTGACCTGATTCAGAAATACCGCTCCACCGACGCGGGCCCCGCGCCCGTGCTGAACAAACTCGGCTCGCAGCAGTGGACCAAGACCAAGGCCCGCGTGCGCAAGGCCATGCAGGACATGGCCGGCGAGCTGCTCAAGCTCTACGCCGAGCGCCACACCGCGCAGGGCACAGCCTTCGCGCCGGACAACGAATTCCAGCGCGAGTTCGAGGACTCATTCGACTATCGCGAGACCGACGACCAGCTCACCGCCATCGCCGCCATCAAGCAGGACATGGAATCCACCACGCCCATGGACCGCCTGCTCTGCGGCGACGTGGGCTACGGCAAGACTGAAGTAGCCATGCGCGCCGCCTTCAAGGCCGTGCAGGATGGCAAACAGGTGGCCGTGCTCACCCCCACCACCGTGCTCGCCTTTCAGCACTTCGAGACATTCAAGCGCCGCTTTGCGCAGTTCCCCATCAACATTGAAATGATTTCCCGCTTCCGCACCGCGAAGGAGCAGAAGCAGATTGTCGAGCGCGTCGAAATGGGCAAGGTGGATATACTCATCGGCACCCACCGCCTGCTCTCAAAGGACATCAAGTTCCAGGACCTCGGCCTGCTCGTCGTGGATGAAGAGCAGCGTTTCGGCGTGCGC
>JAJYBT010000305.1 GCA_021778875.1 Acidobacteriota bacterium
TGACCAGCGCCCGCAGGCGGGACAGGAAGACTACGCGCAGGCAACCGAGATTTCGGACGACGATATTCCGTTCTAGGGCCGGATCTGGAACTATCCCCGTTTGGCCGTCGCCGGTTATATTGGGCGAGGCAGTTGAACCGACCTGGCGACTTCGGCAAGGGTGGCCGAACTCACACCCAAGTGACACCCCGCGATCAGAAAGGTTCAGGATGCTTCTTCGCGTGAGCATTGCGATGCTGATTGGCCTGATGGCGGGGTTGATGCCCGCGATGGCGCAATTGCCTGTCGCTGCCAGGCCTGAGCGGCCAACGCCACCGGCACGCGATCCGCACACGGCAGGCTATGTTGCGGCGCGCGAGTTGCCGGATGGTTTGAATGCTCCTACCGATGCCGATGGGAACTACATTCTGGGGCCTACGCACACTCCTGCACCGGAGATGACTGCAAAGCCGGGCGTGCCCAGGGGGACGGTGTACGAGTTCACGATGAGCTCGGCCGACAGCAGGATTTATCCCGGCATAGCGCGGGACGCAAATACGTTTGGCACACCGGACCCCAGGCATCCTGCCAGGCTTGTGGTGACAACCAGTCATCCGGCGCCGTACACGCGGCGGGTGGCAGTGTATGTGCCGCAACAATACGTGCCGGGAACAATTGCGCCGTTTATTGTTGGCGCGGACGGACCGGACCGAATGCTGTTTACAGCATTGGACAGTCTGATTGCGGAGCATCGCGTGCCGGTGATGATCGCCATCTCGATCGGCAATGGAGGCGGCGATGCTCAGGGCAGCGAACGCGGTCTGGAATACGACACCATGTCTGGCCGCTATGCGGAGTTTGTGGGGCGGGAAGTGCTGCCGCTAGTGGAGCAGAAGTACCACGTAAGGTTGACGAAGGATCCGGATGGACGCGCCACGATGGGCGGCAGCTCTGGCGGCTCGTGCGCACTGATTATGGCGTGGTATCACCCGGAGTGGTACCACCGCGTGCTCACGTACTCGGGTACGTACGTGAACCAGCAATGGCCTTACAATCCGCAGACTCCGCACGGAGCCTGGGAGTTCCACGAGCATTTGATTCCGGAAAGCCCGGCCAAGCCGATTCGCCTCTGGATGGAGGTGGGCGACCGGGACCTGCTGAATCCGAATGTCATGCGCGACGGCATGCACGACTGGGTGGCAGCCAACGAAGACATGGCCAGAGTGCTGGCGGCCAAGGGCTATCATTACCAGTTTGTCTTTGCCCGCAATGCGGGCCATGTGGACCACGCTGTGCGAGAGCAGACGCTGCCGGAGGCGTTGGAGTATCTGTGGCAGGGCTATCCAGGCACAGCACCGGCGCGTTGATACAGCGGCGGCAACTCGTGCTGCGATTGACTCAAGGCTGAGCGCTGAGATTGGATAGGAGTGTGCGCCGTTTGTCCCCACTGCCCGTGGACGCGATTGTCCCGGAGATTCTTGCCTCCCTTGAGAAGAATCCGAATCTGGTGATTGAAGCAGAACCGGGCGCGGGAAAGACGACGCGCATTCCACCTGCGCTGCTGTCTGCTGTGCGCGGCGATGTCGTGGTTCTGGAGCCGCGGCGGATTGCAGCGCGACTGGCTGCGCGGCGCGTGGCATGGGAACGGGGAGAGGATGTTGGCCAGACAGTTGGCTACCAGGTGCGCTTTGAACGTGTGGCCGGCCCGCAGACGCGGCTGCACTTCCTGACCGAGGGCGTACTAACGCGGCGTTTGCTCAGTGATCCGCAACTGGCGGGCGTAGACGCCGTGGTGCTGGACGAGTTCCATGAGCGGCACCTGGAAAGTGATCTGGCACTGGCTTTGCTAAAGCGCTTGCAGAGCAGGCGGCCAGAGCTGCGGATTGTGGTGATGTCGGCAACTCTGGATACGGAACCGGTTGCGAGATTTCTGGGAAATTGCCCCGTAATGCATTCGCACGGGCGGATGTTTGATGTTGCGATTGAGCATCTGCCGTACTCGCCGGAACCCCTGCACGAGCAGGTGAAGAGCGCACTGGAACAACTGCTGCGCGAGGGACAGAACGGCGAAGTACTGGTGTTTCTGCCGGGAGCAGCGGAGATTCGACGCGCTGCGAGCGCCTGCGAGCCGGTGGTGCGCAAAGCAAAACGCTTGGTGCTGCCGTTGCATGGTGATCTGCCGCCTGCGGAACAGGACCGGGCTGTCGCTGCCAGCGCGCAGCACAAGGTGATTCTGGCAACCAATGTGGCAGAGAGCTCCATCACGATTGATGGAGTGACCGCGGTGATTGACAGCGGATTGGCGCGGCTTGCAGCTTACTCGCCATGGACGGGCTTACCGACGCTGCGGGTGGGCAGGGTGAGCAAGGCATCAGCGCGCCAGAGAGCGGGCCGCGCAGGACGCACGGCCGAGGGCCGCGTTCTGCGGCTGTACTCGCAGATGGACTTTCAGCAGCGCGCTGACCATGACACGCCCGAGATTCTGCGCAGTGATCTGACGCAGCTTTGTCTCGCGTTGCGAGCGATGGGAGTTGCGGATGCGCGCGAGCTGGAGTGGCTGGATGCACCGCCTGACGCCGCCGTGGAACATGCCGAACAACTGTTGGACAGGCTGGGTGCGGCAGGCGAGGCGAAGCGCCTGATGGAGCTGCCGCTGCATCCGCGTCTTTCCAGGATGATTCATGCTGCGGTGGAGCGCGGCGTGAGCAGGGGAGCGTGCGTGACGGCAGCACTGCTGAGCGCAGGTGCGCGGCGCGAACACAATGATCTGCTTGCGGCAATTGACGAGCCGTTGGATGAACGGACACGGCAGCAGTTACGACAGCTCTTGAAACTTGTGCATCCGGAGAGAGCGCTGCGGCACGATGACGATGCCCTGTTACAGTCCGTCTTGATGGGGTTTCCGGACCGCGTGGCGCGGCGCAGGGTGGGCAGGCAGATGATGCTCGCGAATGGCGTGGCCGCCGAGTTTGTGGGCGAGCCGCCACTGTATCCATTTCTGGTGGCGTTGGACGTGGAAGATCGCAAGGAGAGTCCGCTGCCGCTGGTACGGCTGGCTGCCCGCGTAGAGCCGGAGTGGTTGCTGGATTTCTTCCCGGATCGCGTGCGAGAGGAGACGAGGCTCGTATGGAACCGGCAGGCGGAGCGCGTGGAACGGGTAAGCAGACTGCTGTACGACGAACTGGTGCTGCAGGAGTCCACCGGGCCTGCACCTGAAACCGAAGGGACCGCGGCGCTGCTGGCAGAGAAGGCGCTTGAGGCGGGCGTGGCGCGTTTCATCGAAGCCGATCTGCTGGAGGATTGGCTGGGGCGCATGGAGTTTGCCGGTTATCCTGCGCCGGATTTGGCCGTGCTCTTCCGTGAGTTCTGCGCAGGGTTGCGCAGCTTTGCAGAACTGAAGAGCATGAGCGGTGGATTTTTCGCATGGGCTGAGCAGCGATTGCAGGCGCAACGCCTGGGTGAGCTGGCGCCGCGCACGCTGCGCCTGAAGGTCGGTCGGCAAACGAAGATTCATTACGAACGCGGGAAAACACCATGGATTGCATCGCGGTTGCAGGACTTCTTCGGGATGGAGGAGACGCCGCGGCTTGGCCCGCAGCAGTTGCCGGTGGTGCTGCATCTGCTGGCTCCAAATCAGCGGGCAGTGCAGACGACGACGGATCTTGCAGGCTTCTGGAAGAGGCTCTATCCGCAGGTGCGTCGCGAACTGATGCGGCGCTATCCGCGGCACGCATGGCCGGAGCATCACGCAGGTTGAGTGTAGATGGGGGCTGGGCCTGCTCCCAGTGCTCACGTTTTGGTCTAAGATGGCAGGCGATGCGAATCTGGGAGCGCAGCGCATGAAAGAAGCCGTCATTATCTCTGCTGTTCGTACACCGGTGGGCAAGTTTCAAGGATCGCTACAGTCGTTTTCTGCTCCACAACTAGGAGCGCTGGTGGTACGCGAGGCGGTGCAGCGTGCAGGCGGCCACTTTGCGCAGGTGGATGAATGCATTCTGGGCTGTGTGCTGCAGGCTGGGCTGGGCCAGAATCCGGCGAGGCAGGCCTCAATTTACGGAGGTCTGCCTTACCCGACCGGCGCGTTGACCATCAACAAGGTATGCGGCTCAGGGCTGAAGGCGGTTGCGCTTGCGGCACAGGCCATTGAGACCGGCAACGCCGAGATGGTGGTGGCAGGCGGCATGGAGTCCATGAGCAATGCGCCGTATCTGCTGCAGCAGGCCCGGACGGGATATCGCATGGGCGACGGCACGCTGGAAGATGCGATGATCCACGATGGCCTGTGGGATGTGTATAACAACTTCCACATGGGGACCGCCGGGGAGCTGGTCGCGCGCAAATACGGCATTGGACGCGCAGAGCAGGATGCCTTTGCGGTGGAGTCACACCGGCGCGCGGCCGCAGCCACGCAGCAGGGTCGCTTCCGCGACGAGATTCTGCCGGTCGAGATTCCGCCTGCAAAGAAGGGCGACGCGCCACGAATGTTTGAAGTGGATGAGTCTGTTCGCCCGGACACGACGACGGAGATTCTCGCGCGGCTGAAGCCCGCCTTTCAGGAAGGTGGCACGGTGACTGCGGGGAATGCGCCGGGGGTGAATGATGGTGCAGCCGCGTTGGTGGTGACGAGCACAGAGCGGGCAAGGGAACTGGAGAGGACGCCGATTGCAGTGATTCGCGCTCAGGCGACAAGCGGACGTGAGCCGGAGTGGATGAGCCTGGCCCCCATTGAAGCAGTGCGCAAGGTTGCTGCCAAGGCCGGGTGGACGCTGGCCGATGTCGATCTGTTCGAACTGAATGAGGCATTCAGCGTGCAGGCGCTGGCGGTGATTCGTGAGCTGGAGCTGGATGCCGCGCGGGTGAATGTACACGGAGGCGCCGTGGCCATCGGGCATCCCATCGGCGCCAGCGGAGCGCGTGTGCTGGTGACACTGCTCTCTGCGATGGCCCAGCGTGGGCTGCGCAAAGGCATTGCCGCACTGTGCCTGGGCGGGGGAAATGCAGTCGCTCTGGCGGTG
>JAJYBT010000306.1 GCA_021778875.1 Acidobacteriota bacterium
GCGCACGCTCGTGGATCAGTTCTCCGCGCTGGCACAGTTTCCCGCGCCGCAGCCGCGCGCCTGCGACATGAATCAGGTGGCCGACGAAGCGCTGGCCCTGTTTACCGGGCGGCTTGAGGGCATCACGATCCGGCGCAATCTTGAGCCCGGCTTGCCCATGGTGCTTGCCGACCCCGACGCGATCCGCCGCGCGCTGGCCAACCTGATCGACAATGCTGCCGAGGCCATGCAGGGCGGCCTGCTGCGCGTGCTTGACATCAGCAGCGGTCTCAGTGAAGACGGCGCCGCCGTCGAGGTCGCCGTCTCTGACACCGGCCACGGACTCACCGCCGACATTCGTGAGCGGCTGTTTCTGCCGTTCTATTCCACCAAGCAGCGCGGCACCGGGCTTGGCCTCTCCATTGCGGCAAAGATCGTGCAGGAGCATGGCGGCTCCATCCGCGCTGAGAGCAACAGCCCCAAGGGCGCACGCTTCCTGGTGCGGCTGCCCATCATGGAGCAGACCGCGCAGCCTGCGCTTGAGGGCAGCACCTCCACACCACTCACGGGAGCGCATTCATGAATCACATTCTGGTGGTGGACGACGAGGCGGAGATTCGCAGCTCGCTGGAAGAGATTCTGCGCGAGGAGGGCTACGGCGTGGCAACCGCCGCCACCGCGGCCGAGGCCATGGTGCTGATTGACGACGCGCAGTACGACGTGGTGCTGCTCGACATATGGCTGCCCGACCGCGACGGCCTCGATGTGCTGGCCGATATTCATGTACTCGCTCCGGAAACACGCCCCGAGGTGGTTATCATCTCCGGCCACGGCACCATCGAGTCCGCCGTCAAGGCCACCAAACTGGGCGCATTCGACTTTCTTGAGAAGCCGCTCTCGCTCGACCGCACGCTCATCGTGCTCAAGAACGCCGTGGAAGCGCGCCGCCTGCGCACGGAAAACATCGAGTTCAAGCGCCAGTTCAGCGTGGCCTCCGCGCTCACCGGCGAAAGCATTCCCGTCAAAGCGCTGCGCCAGCAGATCAAGCTGATGGCGCCCACCAACGGCCGCGTGCTCATCTACGGTGAATCGGGCACAGGCAAGGAACTCATCGCACGCGCCATCCACGCGGAAAGCCTGCGCCGCGACAGCATCTTTGTGGAACTGAACTGCGCCGCGATTCCCGAAGCGCACATTGAGGCCGAGCTCTTTGGTTATCGCCACGGCGCGCGGCCCGGCGGCCCGCCCGAGCAGCGCGGCACGCTTGAACGCGCCGACGGCGGCTCGCTCTTTCTGGACGAGGTGGGCGACATGAGCCTCAAGACGCAGGCCAAGGTGCTCTCTGCGCTCGATGACCAGCTCTTTACGCCCGTGGGCGGAACGCAGCCCCTGCGCGTGGATGTGCGCCTCATCGCCTCAACCAATAAGGATCTGGAAGAAGAGATCGCCAAGGGAAACTTCCGCGAGGACTTGTTTTACAGGCTCAATGTTGTTCCGTTCTTTGTGCCGCCGCTGCGCGAGCGCAGGGAGGATATTCCTCTGCTTTCGCGCGCGTTTCTGGCGGAGTTCGGACGCCAATACGGCCGCCCGCGCATGGAGATCGGCGAGGATGCGCTGGCCGCGCTGGCGCAGTACCACTGGCCGGGCAACGTGCGCGAACTCAAAAATGTCATCGAGCGCGTGTTGATCTTGAATCCGCGCACGCTGCGCATTGAGCGCAAACATCTGCCGCCGCTTACGCACAAGGCCGGCACCCGCTCCACTGAGCAGTTTTCCACGCTGCAGCAGGCGCGCGACGCCTACGAGCGGGAGTACATACTCAAGAAGATTGAGGAAGCGCGCAACAACGTCAGCCGCGCCGCGGAACTGCTCGGCCTGGAACGCAGCCACCTCTATCGCAAGATGAAAGCGCTCGGCATCAGCGTCCGCGAGTAGCGCGTTTCTTATTTCAGAATCGGCCCCAGCGACCCGGGATTGTCGCCCTGCCTCGGGTCCACGCGGAAGTCCCAGAGGGTCTGGCTCATCGCTGTCGGCGACAGAATCTCCACCAGCGCGTATTCGCCAATCAGCAGCGGCTGCTCCGGCGTGAGCTTGAGCCAGTGCTTGCCGGGCAGCAGTTCCACCCTGGCCGGAATCACGTCTTCGCTCTGCGTCACTTTGCCGTCCGGGCTCACATGCACCGAGCCCACCACGCGCAAGGATCTGCGCTCATCCGCGCGCACAATGGCAAAGCCCGACGAAGCCGACCGGGCGCCGTGTTTCGCATTGGCCACCGGCTTCGATCCCCCGGTCTGCACGGTCATTGCGTCGCTGGTAATCGGCTCCACATCGTCGCGCCCGTCCAGCGAGAGATAGATTTCCGGATCGTTCACATGCAGGTTAACCTTGGCGTGCGCGCCGTCCAGTTCGAGACTGGCCCGGTGGCCGGCCAGCGGATTCAGCGTGCTCCACCCGTGCCAGGTTCGCGAGTTCATGCTGAGATTGGTCGGCGGCAGCTCCACCAGTTCCGGCGTTCCACGAAAGGTGTCCAGCACGTACACGCCGTCGGAGTCGGGCAGCTCCAGCCCTTTGGCCACCTCGGGTGTGCGCTCGCGCTCGTCGGCCCGCGCGGCGGCTTCCTCCTGGTCCAGCTCCTGGGCTTCCTTCATGGCGGGCGAGGCGTCTCCAGCCTCGCTGGCGTGGTCCCGCTCCCATTTGCGGGTAGCGTCCCAGTCCACCAGATCCTCGGGCAGCTCTTCCCATCCGCCGCCGCGCTCCACTGAGATGTAGCGCACACGGTTGCCCACAACCTCGTACTGCCGCACGATCTGGTAGCTGCCGTCCTTGAGGATGAGGCGGTGGTTCGAGCCCGTGTTTGGCAGGTCGGGCTTCAGCGGAAGCGGCTTCTGGTCCTGCCGATCGCGCGGCTCGTTCTGCGTCTGGCCCTGCGTCTGGCCTTGCACTGCGACACTGGCGGCCGCCAGCAGAGCGCAGCCGAGGCCCGCCGTCAGCACGCGCCGCAAGTGAAGGAAACGCTTCATTGACCCACAGTTTAGACGAACCTGCCTCTCCCGTGTTGGCGCTTTGCGTGGAGGCGGGCCCGGCCCCCTTAGCTTACTGCCTGCTTCACGAGCGCGGCGATGCGCGCCTCTTCGGCGGGGGTCAGCGCCTTGAGCGCGTAGGCGGTGGGCCACATGGAGCCATCGTCCAGGTTGGCCTCGTGCATAAAGCCGAAGGTGGCGTAGCGCGTCTTGAAGCGCTGCGCGCTCTGGAAGAAGCAGACGATCTTGCCGTCGCGTGCATAGGCGGGCATGCCGTACCAGGTTTTTGGCGAGAGGCCCGGCGCGGCGGCCTTGACGATCGCATGCAACCGCTCGGCAAGCACGCGATCCGCCGCCGGCATGGCGGCAATGTTCGCGAGCACGTCGCTCTCCCCGTCCTGCTTCTTCGCGCGCGGGCGGGGCTTCGGCTTGCGGGGAGTTGTTTCCTTCTTTGTGGTTTTCATCAGGGGCCTCCCGGGTGGCCTACATCTTACTGTGCGTTTTCCCTCAAGGCAATGGGTGCATCAGAGCGCGCCCTGAGCTTGCCTGAGGGGATCGCTTTTGAGGCCGGGCCGGGGCGGACACAATGGGGACACAGCGTTCTGTGGCTGGGAAAGGAAGGCCGAGATGTGTGGGACACCTGCCCTGGAGAGCATTGGAAAGCGAAAAAGTCACTCAGGCGTTATTTGATTCATAAGTCAGAATCTGACCCCATTGGGCGTCCTATATAATTCTCAGCACTATGGGAATCAAGAGTTTACCGTTGGATTCAGGTAAGAGGATCGTAAAGGTGTTTGAAGCCTTTGGATGGGTCTGCCATCGGGGGAAGAACCACTTTGTGCTCACGCACCCTGAGAAGCCGCCGACGCTCGTAATCTCGATTCCTGATCACAGGCAGGTGGACCGAGCGCTCCTGAAGGCAGAGTTAAGAAAAGCTGGGATTACCGAAGACGTATTCTGTGCGGTCTACAGAGACTGCTAGACCGAAATAAGTTCAGGCCCATTTACGCGGAACGATTCTTCTTCTACAAAATCATCTGAGTTTTCTTCGCCAGATGTGGGGTCAATCGAAAACTGGCCCATTCGCACTATCAGCACAGACTTGATCGCGTCGACGATGTTTCGTTCCGCTTCTTCCTTGGTTTTCCCCTGAGACATGCATCCGGGCAGTTGGGGACACTCTGCAATAATGTATCCGTCGTCGCCACGCCTGAAGATAACCTTCAGGACGGAGCCTGGATAAAGCTGGCGAGTCTCAGTCTTGCGCCGCATAAGACTATTCCAGATCCAGTTCATACTGTCCTCTCTTCACAAATCCACAAATCAGCGAAGTAAACAATTCGGTGGAACATCACGATATCACGTACAACTGCGGACGCATATCACAATATTAGACGGACTCTAGTAACCGAAGTTGCAATTGCGGCCTCATAGGCACCATAAATTGCAACATAAATAGTGCAAAATAAGCCAAATATTCGTCAGCAAAATGTGTAATCGCGCGGTGTTTGGGCGCAACGGGCAGGCGGATTCCGGCAGGTTTTAGCTGCAAGTGTTGCCCTGCTGCCTTTTGAGCGCCGTGTCGCGCCGCATGGCGTTGTACTTTCATGGTGCGCCAACTGGGCAAAATATTCTGCAAATGCGGGCTGGACTTTTATGGATCGAGCACAATGGAATCCCAGGTCTCAAAATCGAGACCTGGGGCACCCATTGGGTTATGGGTGGGTTGAGATTTCCACGTCAAGCCTGCCCGCTCACTCACTTCTCACTATCCAGCACTTTCATCTGGTGTTCGTCGTAGCGTGTGCCGGCTACGGCGTGGTGGGGGATGGCTTCTTCGAGGGCGGCGATCTCCTCGGGGGTGAGTCTGACGTCGAGGGCGCTGAGGCTTTCCTTGAGCTGGCTGCGGGTGCGCGCGCCCATGACGGGCACGATGAAGTCGCCTTTGGCCAGCGCCCAGGCCACGGCGAGCTGCGCGGGCGTGGTGCGGCG
>JAJYBT010000307.1 GCA_021778875.1 Acidobacteriota bacterium
CAATTGATGACGTATGCCTTTCCGGGCAACGTGCGGGAGCTGCGCAACCTGCTGGAACGGGCATGCATTTTGACCAACGGGCCGGAGATCCTGTGGGTGGATCTTCCGGAGGCGGAGACGGGCGCGCCGATGGGTGAGATGAAGATGCCGCTGGCGGCGGGAGGCGCTCTGCCTGAGGAGCTGCCGCTGCGCGCCACGCTGGCGTCCTGGGAGCGCTCGATTCTGGAACAGATGCTGGCCCGGACGAACGGCTCGAAGGTGGAGGCGGCACGGCGGCTGAGCCTCTCCAAGAGCGACCTGAGCTACAAGCTGTCGAAGTATGGACTGATGAGCACGGCGGCGAGTTCAAAAATTTGAACGGCGTTCAAATTTCTGTCCGCGCCGCACGTCCGCGCGACAGCGCAACCTATTGATTTTCCTAATGCTTGGCGCCAGTTGGTTTGGTCATTCACGTGCAGTCATTGCTCGCGTATGACGGGAACAACCTTTCAAACGGCGTTCCGGAGCAGAGTACTGCGGACGCCCGTTCTTCTTCTATTTGTCGCGGCTGGGGCATTTTGTGCTCCGGCAGGTGCGGCGGAGGATCTGTCTCTCGACCAGGCTCTCAAGACGGCGCTGACGCATCGGTCGGAACTGCGAGCCGTGGATGAGCGGGAGCAGGCCGCGCAGGGACTTCGGCGGCAGGCCGGCGCCGTGCCCAATCCGAGATTCTTCTACCAGTCAGAAAACCTGCGGCCCGAGATGGACTTTGGGCAGAACGTGGATACGTATGTGTACGCTGTCCAGCCGATCGAGGTTTCAGGCCGTCGCGGCGCTCGCATCCAGGTGGCGCAAGGCGGCATAGGCCAGGCAGCGCTGAACCGCGACCTGCAGCGGCAGGAGATTGAGTACGCGGTGGCACAGTCGTTCTGGGACGCGCTGCGGCTTGTGTATCTGCGCAAGCTTGCCGAGGAGACGCAGGGCTTCTATCGCGAGATGCTGGACTATCACCAGAAGCGCTTCAACGAGGGCAAACTGGCGGCGGTGGATCTGATGCGCATTCAGCTGGAGTTTGCCCGCGCACAGACACGTGCCGAGTCAAGCCGGCTGGCCGAGGCACAGGCGATGCAGAAGCTGGCACAGGAGATGGGACTTGCGGTTCCGGGTGCGTGGGAACTGAAGGCAGAGTTTGAAGCCCTGAACGAGCCGCGACCGGAGGCCCTGACGGACAAGGCCTTTGAGCAGCGCATGGACGTAAAGCTGGCGGCGCAGAGGATCGAGGCCGCGCGCGCAAACCTGATGCTGCAGCAGGCACAGGGCAGGCCCGACCTGGATATGGTGCTGGGCTACAAGCGCACGGCCGGCAACAACACCATGCTGGGCGGCATGCAGATGAATCTGCCGTTCTGGGACCGCAACCGGGGAGGCGTGCAGGCATCTCGATCCGATCTGGCCGCAGAACACTCTGCATTGACAGCAGCGGAGCTGAAGAGTGAGTCCGAGTGGAAGCTGGCGCACACGGCTTACCTGACGTGGCAGCGTGAGGTGAATGAGCTGTACGCGCCGATGCTGGCCCAGTCAAAGGAGATTGCGGGCATATCGCGGGCGGCTTATCGCGAAGGCGGACTGGACCTTCTGCGGCTGCTGGATGCCGAGCGGCTTCGCGTGGAGACGCAGACAGCCTGGGCAGAGGCGCTGGGCAACTATCACCAGAGCGTGCTGACGCTCCATTACGCGGCAGGGCTTGAACCATGAAAACGGCAACGGGGATTCGGGGAATGTACAAGATGAGCGGAACGAGACTGGCTGGCACGCTGCTGGCGGTGCTGGGGATAGTGGCGGCGCTGAGCGGCTGCCGGGGAGCCAAGCAGACGACCCAGGCGACGCCGACCGAGGTAAAGGCAGCGGCTACGGATGCGACCGAAGTCGAGATGCCGCTGGCCGAGCAGAAGGATGTAATTGCCGTAGCCAAGGTGTTGCAGACGGACGAGCCTGAGCTGTTGCACTTTCCTGGCAAGATTGTGCTGCCGGACAACGAGACGTGGCACGTGGGCGTGCTCTCCAACGGCCGCGTGGAGCGGGTGTATGCCAATCTTGGCGACTATGTGCAGAAGGGCACGGTGCTGGCCCGCATGCACAGCCACGATGTGCACGAGGCGCGCGCCTCGTACGCGATGGCGCGGTCGGATGAGACTCGAATTGCAGCGGCCATGGCGCTGGCCCAGGTGAACTTTGACCGCGTTCAGAGGCTCTACGCACTGAAAGCGGCATCGGTTGAGCAAGTGGAGCAGGCGAGGCAGGAGCTGGTCAACGCCAAGGCCGAACTGAACAACGCCAAGACGGACGTAATGCGCAACAAGGTGCATCTGGAAGAGAACCTGGGCATTCCCGCAGACGCGCCTTTGGCGGGCGGCACGACGGAAAGCGAGCTCATCCCGATTCTTGCGCCGGCCAGCGGATACATTCTGCAAAAGAATGCAACGCCAGGCACAACGGTGACACCGGGAACCGATGTCTTTGTGCTGGGCGATCTGAAGCACCTGTGGATGCTGGCATCGGTAGGACAGGAGTCTCTGGGCAAGCTCGTCGTTGGACAGCCCGCGGAAGTGAGCCTGCCGGGCATTCCGGGCAAGGCCTTTGCAGGAACGGTGAGCAACCTGGGACAGGCGTTCGACCCCACGACACGCCGATTGCAGATACGCATCCAGATTGAGGAGTCTTCTCCGCTGCTGCATCCTGAGATGCTGGCGAATGTCGAGATCGAGGCCGGGTCGCGTCGACCGGTGATCCTGCTGGATCCGGGAGCCGTGCAACAGGTGAATGGGCAGGAAGCCGTGTTTGTGCGCGAGGCGCCGGACCGCTTTGCAGTGCGCGCCGTAAGAACCGGCGAGACGCTGCGCGGCAAACTGATCATCCTGGAAGGACTGCAACCCGGTGAGGAAGTGGTGACGCGCGGCGGCTTCCTGCTGAAATCGCAACTGATGAAATCCGCGATGCAGGGGGAGTAAACACAGATGCTGACGCGGATCCTGAACTTCTCGCTCGCGTACCGGTGGGTCATCCTGCTGGGTGTTGTGCTGCTGATCGCGGCTGGTGCCTGGGTGGTGTACACCATTCCGGTGGATGCCTTTCCGGACCTGACCAACAACCAGGTTGTCGTGGTCACGGAAGCGCCGTCCATGCCTCCAACCGAGGTGGAGCAACTGGTCACGTTCCCGATTGAGCGCTCCATGATGGGCATGCCCAAACAGCAGCAGGTGCGCTCCATATCAAAGCTTGGGCTGTCGATGGTCACGGTGGTCTTCGATGACTCCGTAGCCTCGTACTTTGCTCGGCAGCTGGTCAACGAGCGGCTGCAGCAGGTTGCCGCCACGCTGCCGATGGGCATTCAGCCTGTGCTGAGCCCGCCCTCAACGGCATTTGGCGAACTGTATCAGTACACGATCTCCGGCGGCGGGCTTTCTCCCATGGCGTTGAAGGACGTGCAGGAGTGGCTGATAAAGCCGCAGTTGCGCGCGGTTCCGGGCGTGAGCGATGTGAACACCTGGGGCGGAGAAACGCGCCAGTATCAGATCAAGGTCGATCCCAGTCTGCTGCAGTCGTATGGCCTGACGCTGCACGATGTGGCGACTCGCATCGCCGAGAATAATCAGAACTTCGGCGGCGGCTACATTGAGCATGACGCGGAGCAGTATATTCTGCGCGGCACGGGACGCACGGCCTCAACCGACGATCTTGGCCACATTGTGCTGATGTCGAACCAGGGCACGCCGGTACTGATTGAGGATGTTGCGCAGGTAGTGGTTGCGCCAGCGCCACGGCAGGGCGCGGTGCTGGACCAGGGCGAGACGATCTCCGGCATGGTGATCATGCTGAAGGGACAGAACGGAAAGAACGTGATTGAACAGGTGAAGAAGAAGATTGCCGGCCTTCACCTGCCCGCGGGCGTACAGCTGAGAGCCTTTTACGACCAGTCCACGGTGATTGACGCGACCATTGAGACAGTGAAGCACAATCTGTTTGAGGGCTTCATTCTGGTAACGGTGGTTCTGCTGATCTTTCTGGGCAGCTTTCGCGCAGCGCTGGTCACGGCCTCCATCATCCCGCTGTCACTGCTGTTCAGCTTTCTGGGCATGAAGCTGTTCGGCATCAGCGCAAACCTGATGAGCCTGGGCGCCATCGACTTCGGCATGATTGTGGATGGCGCGGTGGTGATGATGGAGAACTCCGTGCACCGGCTGCAGGAGCACGGCCGCAATGAGACTCCGATGGAGTCCATTGCCCGCGCCGGAGGCGAGGTGGCGCGGCCGATGGCGTTCGGTGTGAGCATCATCGTTGCCGTGTATCTGCCGATTCTCTTTCTGGAGGGTCTGGAAGGGCGCATGTTCCGGCCCATGGCCATCACGGTCTGCGCGGCTCTGCTGGGTTCGCTGCTGCTGGCCTTGACGGTGATTCCTGTGCTGACGAGCTATGTCTTCCGCAAGGGGCTGCACGTAAAGGAGACAAAGAAAGATCGGCGCAGCTGGATGGATTTTCTGACGGCAAAGTATGTGTGGGGATTGGGGCTGGCCATGCGCTATCGCGTGATTGTGACGGCAACGGCCATCGTGGTTCTGCTGGTATCCCTGGTCTCACTGAAGTGGATCGGCACGGAGTTTATGCCGAAGCTGGACGAGGGCTCGATTCTGCTGGAGACGCGGAAGCTGCCCGGCATTTCCCTGACTGAGTCCATCACAATTTCCAAGCGGGTGGAGCAGACCCTTCGCACCTTTCCGGAGATACGCGATGTAACCACGAAGATCGGCCGGCCGGACTTTGCCACGGAGGCCATGGGAATCAACGAGGGCGATGTGTACATTGCGCTGAAGCCACAAAAGGACTGGGCACGCTTCCACAGCAAGGAAGAGCTCGGCGTCGCCGCTCGGCTCACCTTCATCCATGGCGACGCCGCCGGCTACGTCTCTGACGAGAAGGTCGGTGTGGCAGCCTGTGTCGGCGCCACGTGGATCGG
>JAJYBT010000308.1 GCA_021778875.1 Acidobacteriota bacterium
TGGCCACTTTGTGGAGAAGATCCGCCGCGTGGGCTACGGTCCGCTGGTGCTGGATGTGGAGCCGGGCAAGTTTCGCGAGCTGGAGCCCGAGGAGGTAGCCACCCTACGCCTGGCCGCCGAGGGCAAGCTCAAGCCCCGCCGCGTGCGCACCACCCGCATGCTGCCCCGCGAGGCTGGGCGTTCGGCCGAGTCGCGTTCGGAGAAGGCTCGTGGCGGCAAGTTCGCCCGGGAGGGCTCCGCACGGCCGACGCGGCCGACCCGCGCGCGTGGCGAGCAGCCGCCGACCGAGCGCCGGACCGAGTACCGGACCGAGGAGCGGCGCCCCGTTGATCGACGCCCTGATGATCGACGCACGTCCGAGCGTCCCGCAGGCAGGCGATTCTCTTCGGAATCCGCCGGCGGAGAACGGCCCGCGTGGAAGAAATCCGGCCCCGCGGCACCGAAACGAGCCTACGGGGAACGCGCTGGCGGGGAACGTGCCGGCAGGGAACGCGTCGGCGGGGAACGGCCCTACAAGGAACGGCCATCGGGTGAACGGTCCTATACGGCGAGGCCCTATCCGGAACGGCCCTCTCGGGAACGGCCTTACCGGGAGCAGCCCCGCAAGGAGCGTCCATATGCGGAGCGGCCTTACAAGGAAGAGAAGGAGCGCGGCTGGCGGGACCGTCCGGCTCCGGCAGCAGACTTCACTCCCAGAAAGCCCTCGCGCCTGAATATTGAGCCGATTGAGTCCGAGCGCCCCGTCGGCAAGCCGAGCGGGGAGGGCAAGCCCGGCTTTGGCAGGCCTGTCGCAGGAAGGCCGAGTACAGGAAGACCCAGCACGGGAAGGCCGAGCGCAGGCAAGTTTGGAGCGGGCAAGTTTGGCGCAGGCAGGCCCGGCCTGGGCAAGTCCGGTCCGGCCCGCTCGGGCTTTGACCGGCCCGCGCCGCCCCGTCGTCGCGACGAGGATCGCGAGTTTGAGGGAGCACGAAGCGAACGTCCCCGGTTTGAGCGCCGTGGTCCCGGCAAGCCTAGCTTTGATCGGCCTGCATCCAGCCGGCCGAGCCCGGAGCGCTCCTGCGAAAGACCCGGAAGGCTGCCCGCCCGCACCCAGGGCGGTGGCGAACGGTTCCGCCCGGAGGGCCGCGAGGAGTTTGGCGCGCGCCCAACCGGCCAGCGGCCCGCGGGCAAGGCGGGCTGGAAGCCCAAGCCGTCATTCGGTGGCAAAGACAAGCCCGGCGGCAAAGGCAAGCCGGGCAGCGGCAAACCGGCCGCGGGCGGTCCGTCGAAGCGGGCCTTTAGCGCCAAGACGGGCGGCTCAAAAACGGGAGGATTCAAAGCCGGCGGGGCAAGGCCAGGCGGCTCGAAGACGGGCGGATCGAAACCGGGAGGCTCCAGGCCGGGAGGTTCGAAGGCGGGCGGATTCAAGTCGGGGGGATCGAAAGCAGGCGGCTTTGGCCGCTCCTCCGGCTCCCGGACCCGGCCCGGCGGCAAGACCTCCGGCGGATTCTCCGGCAAGAAGCGGCGCTCCTAGCGCCGCTTTTCACCATCCATTAAATTTTCTGGCCTCCGCGCGCAAAGTTTGGCACAATACGTGCTCACAGTAGGGCAGCTGTCCCACTTCAAACGATGTGCTGAGGAGGATGCATGATGATCCTGAAATATCTGCTGGGCGTCGTATTGTTTTTTGGAGTTTTCCAAGTGGGAAAATGGATGATTGCACTGAGCCGCAGGTGGGAATCTGCCCCCGACCTGGCCATTGCATCCCACACCCGGGTGAGTAAATTTTTCCTGTGGAGTGGAAGATTGGTTCAGGTTGTCGCGGTGATCTGGGGCTTCCTCGACGCCGTTTCGGTCCTCGTTCTGGGATTGGCCTTCTAGCGCATCCTCAGCCATACCGCATCCTCAAGCCGTCGAACCGGGGCAGGCGCGACCAGCCGGTAGCGCCGCCTGCCGAACAGACAGAGACGCCAAACCAAAGCTGAAAAAGCGACAAGGGGCCGGAAGACCATGCCGGCTCCAGCGCCGGACTTTGCCTGCGAAACGATATCCGCTACCCGGGCGGGGCCCAGCGCATCTTAATTGCCATGACGATTGAGAAAGCGACCTTCGCTGCGGGCTGCTTCTGGGGTGTGGAAGCCGCGTTTGCCGCCATTCCCGGCGTAACCGCCACGGCTGTGGGCTACGAGGGCGGCTCCCTGGAGCAGCCCAGCTACAAGGACGTTTGCACGGACCAGACCGGCCACGCGGAAGTGGTGGAGCTGGACTTTGACCCGGCGCGCGTTGGCTACGAGCAGTTGCTGGACGCCTTCTTCGCGCTCCACGACCCCACCACGCTGAACCGGCAGGGGCCGGACTGGGGCACGCAGTATCGCTCCGCCATCTTCTTCCACTCGCCCGAGCAGGAGGCCGCCGCGCGCGCCAAGATTGCGCAGCTGACGGCTGAGGGCCGCTATGCGCCAAAGCGCATCGTCACCAGGGTGGAGCCGGCACAGACCTTCTGGCGCGCCGAGGAGTATCACCAGCGCTACCTGGAGAAGCGCGGCCTTTCCAGCTGCCACATCTAGGGTATGCCGATTCTGGACAACGATCGACACCGGGGTGATGCGGGTGCTACTTCGACTGTGTGTCTTTCGCGCGCCACCACGCCTTGAGGAACTTCCAGTGGATGTAGACCGAGTGGTTGAGGTGCAGAATCAGCCCCTCGCGCCCATCCAGAAAGCCGAGCCGGAAAACGTAGTTGTACACGAACGTGGCTGCCGGGTTCAGGATGGCGTTCCACACAAACGCGGGAAAGGACCGGCTGGTGCGGCCGCGCTGGTACAGCAGCTCGGCAATCTCATTGCTGTACCGGTTCATGTGTTCCAGGTAGATGCTCATGGTGGGGTAGGCATAGTGCAGCATGGGATGCCTGAGCTTGCCCCGCGGCCCGGTAAACTGCGGCGTGGAGTGCGGCCCGACGCCCTCGCTGAGCCTCGCTGAGCCGCGCCGGAAGAGGCGCAGCTTGTGGTCGGGATAAAACCCGCCGTGGCGAATCCAGCGGCCAAAGTAGAGGTTCAGACGGGGAATCCAGTAGGCGCCGTACCTGGGTTCGCTGCTCAGCAGCTGGCGTATCTCCGCCTGCAGCTCCGGGGTCAGCACCTCGTCGGCGTCCAGCAGCAGCACCCAATCCTGCGTGCACAGATCGAGCGCCACATTCTTCTGCTCGCCGTGACCGCCAAAGGCGTGGTAACTCGTCCTGGCCCCGAAGGACTGGGCGATCTCGATGGTGCGGTCCTTCGAGCCTGAATCGACGAGGATGATCTCATCTGCCCAGCGCACACTCTCCAGCGTACGGGGCAGATTCGCCTCCTCGTTCATGGCAATCATGGCTACGGATAACGTGTTGCGCATCGCATGCAGGATAAACTGCCGGGGCCGCCGCCCGGCGGGGCTGCCGGAAGCGAGTCCGGCGGATCACTTTCCGGAGCTGCCAAAGCCCTTCTCCGCGCGCGCTGACTCTTCCAGGCTCTCCACGGCTTCCACGGCGCCGGTGAGCACCGGGACGGGAATCATCTGGGCGATCTTTTCGCCGGCCTTCAGCTGCACGGCGGCGCTGCCCAGGTTGGTCATCAGGATGAGCACCTCGCCGCGATAGCCTGCGTCGATTACGCCGGCCGTGGTGGCTATGCCCCGCGCCGCCATCGACGAGCGGTCGCGCACCAGCAGGCCCAGCGGCACGCCGGTCCGCGGATGCCGCGCCTCCACGGCGATGCCGGTGCGCACGCGGACCGTGGCCCGCGGCTCCAGCAGGGCGTCTTCGAGCGCGAACAGGTCATAACCAAGGTCCTCGCCCGGATGCGCCACCACCGGCAGGCGGGCGCCCTCTTCCAGCAACTTCACTCGCAACATGAGTCTGATGGTAGCAGCGCGGAGAGCAGGTTTGGGCTGGCTCGCTGACTCGCTAACTGGCTGACTTGCTACTGGCGAACTCGCCCGCAGAAATGGTCAGCCCCGGCGGGCTATACCCAACCGGGGCTGATGTGATTCGGCAAAAGGACCTGTAAGCCGAATTCTGTGTTTATGCGGTCATTCCTCTAGGCGCCGCGTTGCCGCGGGCGCTCATCAGCGACCTACCCGGAGGTTTCGGCACTTGCTCGAGCCGCCTTGCCGCATCGGGCCGATGCGCAGCGCCACCGGGCTCTTCGGCGGCTGCTTCCCTCCCTATTTGGTCTTGCTCCGTGTGGGGTTTACCCTGCCTCCGGCTTTACAGCCGGAGCGGTGCGCTCTTACCGCACCATTTCACCCTTACCCCGGCACCGGGCCGCTCGCCAGGTAAATTCAGGCGAACCGGCCCGGGATCGCCCTCGCCGACGAGGGGTAGCCGAGGCGGTATATTTTCTGTGGCACTGGCCGTCCACGGGCCTTCCAGCCCGCGTCCCGGACGTTATCCGGCACACCGCCCTGTGGAGTTCGGACTTTCCTCCCCCGGCAGCCGCGTAAACGGCCCCCGGCAGCGACCGCCCGGTCCTCCTGCCACCCCTATTCTACCGCGATTTCCGTTGCGCCGCGCTGCGGTGGGGCGTTTGGCCGGACCCGGACCTGAACCCGGACCCAAGCCCGGACTCGGACCCGGACGCCAGCCGGCGCGCGGTGGCTGCCCGTGGTTTCTGGCTACAATCAAAGCAGCCATGATCCAGTACCTCTATCTCGGCCGCGTGCCTTACGACGAGGGGCTGCGCCTGCAGGCGGAGGTTGCCGCGCTGCGCCTGGAGGGCCGCGTGGAGAACGTGCTGCTGCTGCTGGAGCATCCGCCGGTGCTTACGCTGGGCCGCAACGCGGACCGCTCCAACGTGCTCGCGTCGGACGAGTTGCTGGCACGGCGGGGCGTCACGCTGCATGAGATCAATCGCGGCGGCGACGTGACCTATCACGGCCCCGGCCAGCTGGTGGGCTACCCCATCTTCGACCTGCGCAGCCTGAGGAAATCCGGCAGCGAGGTTCCCAACGATGGAGC
>JAJYBT010000309.1 GCA_021778875.1 Acidobacteriota bacterium
CGTTCACCTCGTAGTCATATACAGCATTTTCCTGGCGAACGCTTCTCGCTATGAGTTCAAGTTCTTCTAGGTTCATTCCACCGTCCACCTTTCCAGCTGCTCGATTAAGTGCTCCCTCGACATCTCACCAGAAACCTGGCCATCGCAAAGGACGACCGGAGCACGGCTGCAGGCGCCGACGCAGCGGGCAGTCATCAGGCTGACCTTGCCATCGGGGGTGGTCTGCCCCTGAGCCACACCGAGCTTCAATTCCGACTCAGCCAGCAGCTTATCCGCGCCCTTGATGTAGCAGGCTGTGCCGGCACAGATGGTGAGGGTGTGCTTGCCGGGGGGCTTGAGGCTGAAGTAGTGGTAGAAGGTTACAACTCCATAGGCCTGGCTGAGCGGGACACGCAGAGACAGAGCCACGAAACGAATAGCGTCGTCGTCGAGATAGCCGAAGGAAGACTGTACGGTGTGAAGCGTCTCAATGAGCGCGTGTCGGGCGAAACCATTTTTGCGCATGGTGCCGTTCACGATCTTCCATCTCTTGTCGTCGCTGGGTAGGGGTGGTGGTGTGAATACTGGCACGATTCCTCCCGAAGACTGATTTCGTGCGCAGAG
Organism: Acidobacteriota bacterium; assembly: GCA_021778875.1. The sequence continues at coordinate 604 of JAJYBT010000309.1, forward strand.
CGTTTGCGCTACCGATCTCCACGCGTTCTCTACGCTAAGTTTGGAGTGCAGTGAAACCTTTGGTCCGTGACTGCTGTCACGGGCCTGTGTAAGTGCAACCACGTTACGGCAGATGGACCGCAAATGCAATGAATCTAGTATGAAAACGGAACCGTGCGGGCAGGAGCCCAGGCGCATGGGAGAAAGCTGCGCGCAAGAGCCGACGCAACGGCAGTTCAGCCGAGCGAGGGCAGCCGGTCCGAGATGCCAAGCAGGAAGATAAGTCCGATGCCACAGCTGTAAACGGCGCCAGTCCATGCAATGGCGTGATAGAAGAGCGGATGCTGGCCGCTGGCCTTGAATGCTCCGCCCATCGAGGCAGTCATCAGGGCGTTCATGGCTACCAGGCCGATGGCGAAGGCAGTGAGCCCCAACATGCCGCGCGAGGTTCCGCCGAGGTTGGCGGTAAGGAAGAAGAGCGCAAGCTGGCTGGGCGTTTCGGCTCCCACGCCGTGGAGCACGCCGATCAGAAAGACCGACTTGCCGTTGTACATCCACTGGAAGCGCTGGGGGCGGGGCGCGTTGGGGTTGTGCAGACGGCGTAAACGCCAGCCAAGCCAGAGGATGCCGTTGATGGCAATGGCCAGGCGGCTCTCAATGCGGCCATGGCTGTGTCCGTGGGCGTCCTTGCGGAGGATGCCGGCGACCACGCCAAGGCCGAGCAGGATGAGGGTCAGGCCGATGATCCGCTCAGTCCAGTGGTCAATGCCCTCGGGAAGGCCGAGATGCAACTGCAGGACGGAGACGCCGAGCGCGGCGACAGTGAAGGCGTGGCCCAGCGCGTAGGTCATCCCTAAACGCATGCCGCTCCACCAGTTGCGCTGCACAGCGGTAATGTCAGAGATGGCGGCAAGATGGTCATAGTCGAAGCCATGACGCAGGCCGAGCAACAGGCATGAGCCCAGTGCGGCGTCCAATCTCCAATCGGCGAAAAAGGGTGTCACGCAGCCCAGTATAGAGCAGAAGGCGGGGGAGCGGGGTGCGATGAATCACGGAAATGCGCGTGACCGGGGCGGCCTACGGCGTTGTCTGTAACCTGTAGTCGCCGTAGTCGATGGTGACGACGGTGCGGCCGACGAGGAAGCTTTTGGACTCAGCGCGGGCGTGCGTGGCCATGGCATAGCCGCTGACGTTGGTGTAATCGCGCATCATGTGAGTGGTTCCTGACCAGATGGAGGGATTGCGCGATGCGACGCCGTCGATCCGCGCGATCTGAAAGTCACCGGCATCCACCCAGAGGGTTCCCTGAATCATGTTGGTTGCCTTGCGTTTGGGGACGATGTCCAGCGCCCAGCAGGCGCGGCCGTTGATGTGCTGGATGCCGCCTGGCCGGAGCTTCATGGCGTAGTTGGCGGTAGTAAACCAGGACTGGGCGACGTTACCCGGCAGGTTGATGGACTGCTCGTTTTCCAGCAACGGCTGAAGCCCGAACTTGCGGATAAGCGTAGAGCCGCTGAAAGAGAGAACGGCGTAGGTTTTGCCGGAGTCTTTGCGGTAGGTGGTGGCGACGAGCATCTCGGCGGCGGGATGAGACTGGTCGGCGCCGCGGTAGACCCTGTAGTGCTCGTGCAGAGTAAAGCCTGCGACGTGAGTGACGCGGTTGAGAACGGCGGCGTCGATGTTGTGGAGAATGACGGATTCCGGCAAAAGCGGCGCCTGCGCAGGAGCCGGCGCGAGCGGCAGCAGGAGCAGAGTCAGCACGGCGCGATGTGTGAGCTTGTACGGGGCGGAAATCATGCGCGCATCTCCGGAAGACTAATACTGCCGTTGATTATGCGGCTTTTGCGCGGGGCATGCAGCTGTAGCTGAAGAAACGCATGCGCTATGCTGGACTGCGAGGCAGGCAGACGAAGGTGAGCGAAGCTGTACGCACGAATAGGGAAGAGGTCAGCGAGGCTGCGGTGCGCCGCAGAGTGCTGGTGCGCGGTGTTGTACAGGGCGTTGGCTTTCGGCCCTTTGTGTACCGGATTGCAACCGAAGAGGGCCTGGCAGGATTTATCGGGAACGATACGGGTGGCGTGACGATAGAGGTGGAGGGCGCGGCCCGGAACGTGGATGCATTCCTGAAGCGGCTGCGCAGTGAGGCGCCTCCCCTCGCGCGGCTGGACGCAGTGGACGTGGTGGACGCAGAAGCAACAGGCGCTGCGGAGTTTCGGATCGTTACGAGCCGCACGGATGGGCAGGTGAGCACTGGAATTCCGGCCGATGCCGCCACCTGTACGGACTGCCTGCGTGAGTTGCTGGATCCGAAGGACAGGCGCTATCGCTACCCGTTTTTGAACTGCACGAACTGCGGGCCGCGCTTCACGATTGCGCGCAGGATTCCCTATGACCGGCCGCAGACCTCCATGGCACGCTTCAGGATGTGCGCGGAGTGCCAGCGCGAGTATGACGATCCGCGGGATCGGCGCTTTCATGCGCAGCCCAATGCATGCTGGGCGTGCGGGCCGCGCGTTTGGCTGGAGGCTCCGGATGGAACGGAGATTGCGGCGGCAGACCCGGTTACAGCAGCCATCGAACGGCTGCTGGCTGGCGAGGTGGTGGCGATCAAGGGCATCGGCGGATTTCACCTGAGCGTGGACGCGACGAACGAAGACGCTGTGAAGCAGTTACGGAAGCGGAAGAATCGCTACGGCAAGCCGCTGGCCGTGATGGTGCGGGACCTGCATTCGGTGCGGCAGTTCTGTGATCTGCTGGTGGAAGAAGAAGCCCTGTTGCAAGCACCGGCGCGGCCGATTGTGCTGGCGCGGGGGCGAAGCGGGAACGGCATTGCGCCGTCGGTGGCTCCTGGAGTGCCTTGGCTGGGCGTGTATCTGCCGTATGCGCCGCTTCAGCATCTTCTGTTTGCAGATGAGCGCGTGCAGGCGCTGGTGATGACGTCGGCGAACCGCAGTGAAGAGCCGATTGCGATTGACAATGAAGAGGCACGAGCAAGGCTGGGCGCGATTGCAGACGTGTTCGTGATGCATGACCGCGAGATTTTGCAGCGATGCGATGACTCCGTGCAAGCCGTGGTGGATGGGGCGCCTCAGTTGATTCGGCGAGCGCGCGGCTACGTCCCACTGGGCGTGGAACTGCCGGTGGAAACCCCCGCGCTGCTGGCGGTGGGCGGCCACCTGAAGAATGTGTTTGCGCTGGCGAGGGGCCGACATGCGTATCAGAGCCAGCACCTGGGGGACTTGGAGAACTGGACCGGGCTGGAGTTCTTTCGCGAATCGCTGGAACACCTGATGCGCACGTTTGAAGTGGAGCCGGAAGTTGTGGTGCACGATATGCACCCGGGCTACCTGTCAACCCAGTGGGCCAGGGAGTGGTCAAGGGAACGGGGACTGCGGCTGCTGGCCGTGCAGCACCATCATGCGCACGTGGCGGGATGCATGGGCGAGCATGCGGCGGAGGAACCGTTCCTCGGGCTGGCGCTGGATGGTACTGGGTATGGCACGGATGGATGCATCTGGGGCGGCGAGGTGCTGGTGTGTACTTACGCGGATTTTGAGCGGTTTGCGCACCTGGAGTATGTGCCGATGCCAGGCGGGGAAGCCGCGATTCGCGAACCGTGGCGGATGGCGTTCGGCCATCTGCACGCCGCGGAAATATGCGGAACGGATACGGCGGTATGCCGACTGTTCGGCGCCAGCGAGCAGGATGTGCGCGTGCTAATGCGCATGATGGAGCGTGGCGTGAATACGCCGATGACATCAAGCTGTGGCAGGCTGTTTGACGCGGTTGCCGCAGTGGTTCTTCAACGGCACGCGGTGGACTACGAAGCGCAGGCGGCGATTGAACTGGAGGGCCTGACCATGGATGAGCCGGATGGTGCCGGCTATGCGATGGAGTTTGCGGCAGGGAACTGGACGCTGCAGGAGCCGATGCGCATGCAGGTGGCTCCACTGTGGCGCGCGCTGCTGGAGGATCTGCGCGCGGGGGTAAAGCGTGAGCGCATTGCGGCGCGTTTTCATGCGGGTGTTGCTGCTGGATTTGTGGAGGCCGCGCTGCGCGCACGCGCTGAGACAGGCATTGCGCGAGTAGCGCTGAGTGGCGGCTGCATGCATAACCGCAGGCTGGCGCGGCAGTTGCGCGAGGGACTGGAGGCGGCGGGATTTCAGGTATTTCAGCATCGCCGCGTGAGCCCCGGCGACGGTGGCCTTAGTTACGGACAGGCCGTGGTTGCAGCGGCGATGCTTAGGAAGGGAAGTTAACCGGCGAGGCGCACAAGCTGCTCCGCCTCATTGCGCGGTCCCAGGATGGAGATGCGCGGAATGCGGCCACGAACCATCGCGACTTCGTCGCAACGATGCAGGTGCGGGC
>JAJYBT010000310.1 GCA_021778875.1 Acidobacteriota bacterium
TGGTTCCCAGGAGGCATCCATCTGCCGGTACTTCCTGACTGTGGCCGGCAGGTTCTCAGCGTTCTCGCTGGTGTCGTAGATGGTGGCAAGCATCCCGCACGTATCGCAGTACGCATAGGAGTATTCTCCGAAGAGAGCGTCCCAGAGCGTGTAGCGGTATGTGCTGTGGCAGTGCTCGCAGTCGCCTTTGTGCAGCGTAATCATGGCTGCATCATAACCCGATTTCGAGCCGTGTGCGAGGGTCAAGTTGATCGCGCAGCGCGTCGCCAAGAAAATTGAAACCGAGCACAGCGCCGGCGACCGCTGCTGCTGGCAGCAGCACCAGCCGCGGTGAATCGAACAGGTGCAGCCGGGCGTCGTTGAGCATCGCGCCCCAGCTCGGCGCAGGCGCTGGAATCCCCAGGCCAAGGAACGACAGCGTCGCCTCCGCAAGAATCACTCCGGCCATGCCAATAGCTGCCTGCACCAGGATGGGCTGCACTATGTTCGGCAGGATGTGCCGAAAGAAGATGCGCAGTCCGCTGGCGCCCAGCGCGCGCGCCGCGTCCACATACTCGCGCTCGCGCACCGCCATCACCTGGGCACGCACCAGGCGCGCATAGCCGGCCCAGCCGCCAATGGACAATGCCAGAACCAGATTGGTAAACCCCGGCCCCATGAAAGCTGCAAAAGCAATGGCCAGCAGGATTCCCGGAAGAGCTAGAAAGGTGTTCATGGCAAAGGTGCTGAGTGCAGTATCGATCCACCCCCCCTGGTAGCCGGCCAGGCCGCCCACGGTCAGTCCCAGCGCCAGCGAAACCGCGACCACACTCACTGAGACAGCCAACGACAAGCGCGCGCCCCACAACAGGCGCGAGAGCGTGTCGCGTCCCAGTTCGTCGGTTCCTGCCGGATGAGCATTGGACGGGCCTTCAAGTCGATGCACCAGGTCGATGGCTGCGGGATTGTAAGGCGCAAGCCACGGCGCGGCCAGGCCGCCCAGCACGAAACCTGCCAGCAGCACCACGCCCGCCAACGCCAGCGGTTGGCGGCTGATGAGCTTGCGGAACAGCGTTGCGGATGAAAAAGGCATTGGCACAGAAAGAATACCGCGACCACCGCAGTGGAGTAGTGTTGAAAGGGATATGGATAGAGTACGGAACGGTCTGGTTTTGTGTTTGGTGCTGGCCGGCGTTATAACCGGCGCATGCGCGCAGAGGTCCTCATACGCTCAACAGGGAACGGGCAGGGTGATGCCCGCCGAGGCAGAGCAGTTGTTTGCACTCGCAAATAACGCTCGCGCACAATCTGGAGCGGGGCAGCTTGAATGGGATCCGGCGCTCGCTGCCGCTGCCCGCCGGCACTGTTTGCGCATGGCCGCTGAAGGCCCCATTTCACATCGCTATGGCGGCGAGCCCGACCTCGCGAATCGTGCCGGCGAGGCCGGTGCGCACTTCAACCTGATTGAGGAGAATGTAGCTGTCGGTTCTTCACCCTCCGAAATTCACAACGAGTGGATGCACTCGCCGGGCCACCGCACCAACCTGCTCAACCCTGTAGTTAACCGCGTGGGCATTGCCGTTGTAGCCATTCGCGGAGAGCTCTATGCCACGGCCGATTACTCGCGCAACGTGGTGGCGCTCTCTCGCCAGCAGGTTGAGGCCCGTGTCGCACAAATGCTCCGCCCCAGCGGCGTTTCCGTACTTGCCGATCCCGCGCAGGCGCGCGCTGCCTGCGTTGCGGATCAGGGCATTCCAGCCTCGCGCAGCGGCCTCCAGGCGCATTTCGTCATGCGCTGGCAGGACTCTGAGCTCGCTCAGTTGCCCGATGCGCTTCAGCAGAAACTTTCATCCAGGCGCTATCGCTATGCATCCATCGGCAGTTGTCCCGCGCGGGGCGTCGAGGGCACATTCACGGCCTACCGCGTAGCGGTGCTTCTCTACTGAACGCCGCGCATGTTCGCCTCATCCGAACCGCTGGTTGTCCCGCCAGAAGACAGGCCAAGGTTTGCGCGGCGGGCCGCAGATAAAGATGTCAGGATGTTCCTTGCTCTCTTCATTCTTCACGCCTTCGCTGTTGCCGTTATGTCCAGCCAGACGGCAGCCAATGAAGGCCTTTTCCGCATCGTTGCGCGTGAAGCCGAGGACGATGAGGGTCGTCGGAGTTGGCGTGGGATAGCCGCGCAGCCACGCCGAGTTGGTCATGCTGATTGGCGCGGGAAGATGATACGCAGGCCCAAGCATCTCGATTGCGCCCTGTTCGCCGTAGTTGCCCACCAGCACTCCCGTGGCAGCCTGCTGTTCCAGAGGCAGTGAGTCGCGAATCCCCGCGACGGTTTTGACCAGCTCATTCCAGCCAATCTCCTCGCGCAGGTCGCTGTTGCGCTTCAGCGCAAAGTCCCGCAGCGGCCCCGATGCCGCCAGCGGCAGCACTATCGCGCACACATACGCTCCGCACACCGCAAGTCCGCCGATGAAAACTGCCGTGATGATGCGCCTGCTGCGCGGACGCAGCAACGCCAAAACGCGCTCGGCCCCCGCCGCGCCCGCGGCCAGCAGCATGGGATACGCAGCGCTCATGTAGTAGCCCCGTCCCCTGGCCAGATAGAAAAGCGCCAGCGGAATCACGTACATCCAGCCCAGCATCCGATAACGCCGTTCGCGAAAATAAAACAGGAGTCCTGTCAACGCCAGCGGAACCGCGAACACATTGATGCAAATCAGCACCTGATCAGCGAGAAAGCCATTCGCGCGCCCTTCGCCCACGTCGCGCTTGTGGATGTGCTGGAGGAAGTGGTAGGAGATGAAGTCGTGGCGCACCAGCCAGAGCAAGTTCGGCAGAAAGATGACCAGCGCCGTTGCGACGCCACCCCAGAACCAGCCACTCTTCACGTAGCGCCGCGCGCTCGTCAGCGCAACCCCGCCCAGAAGACCGGCAATGAAGAACACAATCGAATATTTGGTCAGCAGCCCCAGCCCAACAGCGGCGCCAATCGCCATCCACCAGCGCGGATCATCCGATTGCAGCAGTCGAATCGTGAAGTATGCGATCAGCACCCACCACAGGTAGTCGAAGCTGGTGTATTGGAACTCCGTGCCGCTGAAGAGCGGCAGAGGCGACAGCGTCACCGCCAGTGCGGCCACAGCCTGCGCAAGCCGTCCAGCGCCCAGCTCGCAGGCCATCAGCCCGGTAACCACAATCGCCACGGCCTGCGCAATCACTGAGAAAAGCCGCAGCCCCATCATCGACAAGCCGAAAACAGTCAGGCCAATGTGCTCCAGAAATGGCGTCAGCGGTGGATACGCAACGAATCCCCAGTCCAGATGGCGCGCGTCGCTCAGGAACTGCAATTCGTCGCGATGAAATCCGTAGCGCCCATTGGTCAGCAGGTGCGCCACTGCAATAATTGAAGCAATGCCAAACAGCACGGCCCAATCGGCGTGCGCGCGCGCATCCGGATGTTCTCGTGTCTGTGCTCTTTCCAGGGAAGACATGCGGTCCTGCACTTATCTTTCTATCGAGAGAGATACGCGGTAGCGGCCGCCTCAGTTCCTCAGTTCCTCTCCCAGGGCTGCGGCACCCTCACGGACGCCATTCCCGCTGCGGTTGCCGCCTCAATGCCCATATCGGTGTCTTCAAATACCAGGCAATCCTCCGGCGCAATGCCCAACCGCTCGGCAGCCAGCAGGAACCCATCTGGCGTGGGCTTCCCGTTCTTGTAGTCCTCGGCGCACACAAGCGTCTCAAATTTGTCCAGCAGATTCAGCGCCGTCAGCGAACCCACAACAGAGTTGCGCCGGCTGCCTGACACTACGGCAAACGGAATCCGGCCATGCTGCGCCTCGATGTGCTCCAACACCTCGGGAATGGCCTGGAGCTGCAGCAGTTGTTCGTAGTAGAGATTCTCTTTGCGCTTTGCGACCGCGTCCACGGGCATGTTCAGCCCATGCTGCGCATTCAGCGCGGCAATGATCTCTGTGACAGGTCTGCCGCCCCAGGCGTAAAAAAGCTTCTCGGCAAACTCGCAGTTCCATTCCGCCAGCGATTGCTTCCAGGCCACGTAGTGCAGCGGCATCGAGTCGACGATTGTTCCATCGCAGTCGAAAAGATAAGCGCGAAACGCGCCGGCGGGCAATTGCAGTTTCATGCGGTAAATACAGCTCCTTGGCGGGGATAATTCGGTCTTTCTGGCAGTGCAGGGTACTTAGCGTGCGGTCGTTGTTGCCGCCTCTGGCGTCACGCTGCCGCCTTCGCCGGGCCTGGTTGGCTCCATCTGCAGCGCGTTGTTGAAGCGGTTGAAGTAGTTGAACAGGCCAATCGCGCAGAGCAGCTCCACAATCTCGCCTTGTTGGTAGAAGCCGCGCAGCTCCGCGAACTGCTCGTCCGTCACAGTGTGCGCATCGCGCGTCACGGTCTCGGCGAGGCGCAACGCTGCCTTCTCCGCGGGCGTAAAGTCTCCACGCTCGCGCCACTCCGCCAGATGCGCAACCTGCTCATCGGTCCAGCCCAGATTTCTGGCAAGAATTGTGTGGCTTGCCAGGCAGTAGGGCGTCGCATTCACCTGGCTGGTGCGAACGATGATCAACTCCTTCAGCTTCGTCGGAACCGTGCCTGTGTTCAGCACAGCGGCAAAGTGCGCCTGCATGGTGGCAAAGATTTCAGGCCGGTGCGCCATCACGCGAAACATGTTGGGCACATTGCCGCGCTGGGCAAACGCCTTGTCGTAGAGCGCCGTGATATCTGGCGTCACTTCGCTGCGGTCGAGCCGGCTGATCCGGGACATTGCGCCTCCTCTTCGGGCTGCCTCTATCCTATCGCCAGCGCCGCCCCGCCGTACTCGCGGGCCCATTTTGACGCCGCCCTCTCAGTCTGATAATTTGATAGAGGACAATCAAGCGCCAGACACTCCTCAGTAGCTCAATGGCAGAGCATTCGGCTGTTAACCGAAGGGTTGTAGGTTCGAGTCCT
>JAJYBT010000311.1 GCA_021778875.1 Acidobacteriota bacterium
AAACTGCCGCACCGCATGCACTGAAAACGACGGCGACTTTTCCTTGTGGAACGGGCACAGCCCGGAGTAGTTCTGCGCCCCAGCCTTGCGCAGACGGATGTACCCCTCGACAATCTTCACGATGTCGGCCTGCTGCTTGACGGATTGTGCGAAGTCAATCACGGATGGGATGTATATGAGGATAAGGCCAAAGCCCTGTGAGGCTGGAGCGCATGAGGAAAAGCGGCGCCCCGCGACGGCCCGCCCGCAGGGCCGGCTCGCTCGAAAATGTGTCCTGGATCACAGAATCTTTGCCCCGCTTCAGTGCTATGCTTAGGCGCTTCCCCAGAAGAGGGTAGTCCTATGGAAGGGCTATGTTCGAAGTGCGGAGCGCACCTTGTCTCGCCGTGGAAGTTCTGTCCAGGCTGCGGGACCACCATCACCCATGAAATCCAGCATCTACCGCGGCCGGAGGAGGAAAAGGCGCCTTTGATTGGCGCGTTCGGCGGATTCTTTCTTGGCGTGATTGTTGCGCCGATGATGATTATTGTCGGCACCATGTTGTGCCTTACCGGCCTGGGCGCGTTTGCGGGCGTGCCGATGATTATCATTGGCATTCTTGCGCCGCTGCTGGGGCCCCAGTTCGGCTACGGCATGCTCAAGGGAAAGTGCCCGTGGTGCGGGGCGACCATCCGGTCCGGGATGGCTCACGCTAAGGGCTTTTACTGCCATGCGTGCAGCCACCAGATCGTCATTCAGGACCGGAAGTTCATTCGCGCGACCGAAGCCGGTCGTCAGGACATTGAGGGGACATCCAAAGCAGGCGTGGCAGCGTCCGGCGTTTGAGCTCCGGGCGCGGGGAACGGCTCAAGGGTGCAGCGCTTCTGCGCCAGTTTTTCGTGTCCGGCCAAGTATTTGTTGCAACGAATATCTCGCGCCTGCATCGAAACTGATGAAAGGAGTAAAACACCCATGACCACAATCCCCACCACCACCTGGAACATCGACCCTGCCCACTCCGCCGCCGAGTTCAAGGTCAAGCACATGATGATCTCCAACGTGAAAGGCAAGTTCAGCGGAATCAGCGGCGTGCTGAAACTGGATGAGGCCGATCCCACTCGTTCCACCGTTGACGCCCTGATCCCCGCCGCCACCCTGAGCACCGCCGACGAGCAGCGCGACAACCACCTGAAGAGCGCCGACTTCTTCGATGCTGAAAAATTCCCCACGCTCGCCTTCAAGTCCAGCCAGGTCAAGCGCGTGGCCGAGGGCGAGCTGGCTGTCACCGGCGAGCTCACCATGCACGGCGTCACCCGCCCCGTCACCTTCGCCGTAGAAGGCCCCAGCCAGCCCGGCAAGGACCCCTGGGGCAACCTGCGCATCGGCCTTTCCGCCACCACAAAGATCAATCGCAAGGACTTCGGCCTCGTCTGGAATGCAGCGCTTGAGACCGGCGGCGTGCTGGTCGGCGAAGACATTGCCGTCACCCTCGACGTGCAGTTCATCAAGGCCTGAGCGCACCAGATCTTCGGGTGCCCCAGAGCCAGCCCTGAGCTTGTCGAAGGGTCTCGCCTTTGAGACCTGGGAGAAGCAAAGTCCGCACCCCGCGAAATGCCTGTTGCACAAAGATATCCGGGTGCCCCAGGTCTCAACGAGACCTGGGAGTGCAACCCTCAACCCTGCAACACAAAATACATGTTGCAACAAATATCGCCGTCGCGCATCCAATAGACAGCAAGGCAGAGGAGGTCCACCATGTCGCTTCGTGCAGTCAAACAGATCCTTGAAACCAAGCCAACCCTCGAGGGAGCGGGCGTGAAGCTGCAGCGCGCCTTCGGCTTTGGCAAAACGAAGGAGTTTGATCCGTTCCTGTTGCTGGACGATTTCCGCAACGAGAACCCCGCCGACTACCTCGCCGGATTCCCCTGGCACCCCCACCGGGGCATCGAGACCATCACCTATGTGCTGGCCGGCGAGGTGGCGCATGGCGACAGCCTGGGCAACAAAGGCCGCATGACCGCGGGCGACGTGCAGTGGATGACCGCAGGCAGCGGCATCCTGCATCAGGAAATGCCCAAAGGCGATGAGCGGGGCCGCATGCACGGCTTCCAGTTGTGGGCCAACCTGCCCGCGTCGCTCAAGATGACCGAGCCGCGCTATCAGGACATTCCGTCGAACGCCATCCCCGAGGTCACCGAGGACGACGGCACCCATGCGCGCATCATCTGCGGCGAGTTCTGGGGCAAGCGCGGTCCCGTCGAGGGCGTCGCGGCCGACCCCAGCTATGTGGACATCTCCGTGCCGCCGGGCAAGCGCCGCCGCATCCAGGTGGACGTCACGCGCAACGCCTTCGCCTATGTCTTCGCAGGCGCGGGCACCTTCCGCGACGCATCGGCGCCCCAGGCCGTCCTCACCGAGTCAGCCGTGGACCCCAACGCGCCGCCCGAGTACGACGCGAAAAACCACTCGCTCGTCCTCTTCGATCGCGGCGATGAAATCGTCGTCCAGGCCGGCCCGGAGGGCATCCGCTTCCTGCTCGTCTCCGGCAAGCCGCTCGAAGAGCCCGTGGCGTGGTACGGCCCCATTGTCATGAATACCCAAGCCGAACTGCAACAGGCCATGCGCGAGTTGCAGAACGGCTCGTTCATCAAGCACGGGTGAGAGGCAGGTCCTGAAGCTGAGATTGATGAGGGCGCGACGATTGTCGTGCCCTTTTCTTTTGGGGGCGTGTGGCAGGTGGTCTCGGCCCCGATGACCTATCCGCACCCTCGATTTGATAAGATTCCGCCTGAGATCGGTGCTTCCCGCCAGACGGCCAAGGCTAGTTCGGTCCCGGGCGCCCAAAGGCGAGGCACCCGGGGCAACCACCATTTGTGGTGGAACTCACTTTGCTCCCCCGGCACCTGAGCCGACCACCTGCCAAGTCAGATTGCTATTGGCGGGCATCCCCAGCCAAGCTAGAAAGCGTAGGTTCTTAGCAATGCTGAAATTCTTCGCTGACGACAGCGGCAGCAACACCAATTCGAAGGGCGTATTTGTCCTTTACGGATATTTGATGGAAGAACCTCGCTGGGAAGATTTCGCCGAAAGATGGGATGCCCAGCTAAAAAGGCCCGATTTCTTCCCAATTGATTATTTCAGAATGGCCGATGCGCACGCTGGCGACGGTGCTTTCGCAGGCGTAGACGCGATATTCCGCAAGCGCAAGGTAAAAGACTTGGCTGAAGTAATACGGGATTGTAACCCCGTTCCAATTGGTTGCAAATTGAGTTGGGAGAGCTATCACAAAATTGTGAAGGGCAATGTCCACCCGACGTTAGATAATCCTTACGCGATTCTGTTTTTTCAGGTTTTACGAAACGTAACCGAGATACAACGGAACATCGTGGAAAATCTGCCTGTAGAAATCAAAGAGCAGATTCTAAGAGAACACCAAACCGAAATCTCCATTAAGCCCGTAGATTTCATTTTTGACGACCAAGGGCCTGCTGGAATGAAATGCCTTCAATGGTTCGGCGAACTGAGAAGTAGATTCCAAGAGCCTCATCGCACCGTTCTTTCTAATACCCCCCAATTCAAGGACGACCGCGATGTTGTACCGCTACAAGCAGCGGACATGCTCGCTTGGCATATTCGACGGGATTACGAATTTCCGGGAGAAGATAGGCGGGAGATTTTTGCGCTCATTTCTCAAGACGATGTTTGGGAACGTGAGATCACCGATGAAATGCTTCATGCGCTCGTGGACGCATTCAACAATAGAGTGGACCTGAGCAAGCTATAGTCCGCCAAGTAGATTGGCACCAGTTTTCCATAGAATGCTCGGCGGGTGGCCCGGGTGCCACACCGTGCGTTCCACCGCAACCATCCTTTGTGGGAGAACTCGCCTTACTTCCTCCGGCACCTGCGCCACCCGGCCCACTCCCTCAAAAATCCCTCCGCGACTTTGCATATAATTTCCCCTCGTTCCCGCACAATGGAATTGGAGCAGTAGACTTCCGTAGGCACGGGGCCGATCGGTGCAGGGGTACCCCCTCCCCCCTACCCCCCCTTTTTTATTTGCAGTTTTCCACAGAAAGCTTGCAGAAAATTACCGCGACGTGCGATCCAAGCTTCAGCACCGCGCGGCCATTATCTCTCCATGGGCAAATCGGCAGAGAGAATGTTCAACGGCGTCAGTCCGCGCTGCCGCAGTGCGCGCAGGCTCAGCGCGTCGTGGCGCTTGGCGAGGCGGCGCCCATGCTGGTCCACAATCAGGCGGCAGTGGAACCATGCGGGGTCGGCAAAACCCAACGCGCGGTTCAGCAGGATCTGCCGCGCGGTGGACTTAATCAGGTCTGCGCCGCGCACTACCTCAGTGATGTGCATGGCCGCGTCGTCGGCCACACAGGCGAGCTGATAGCTGGGCACGTCGTCGCGCCGCCACACGACGAAATCGCCGAAGTCGCGCCCCGCTACAAAGCGCTGCGGCCCCAGGTTCAGGTCGTCGAACTCAATCGCCTCGCCATCCGGCACGCGAAAGCGCCAGTTGATGCTTTTGGGTTCGTTCGCATCCAGCACGGTGGGCTGCGCGGGGCGGCATGTGCCGGGATACATGGGCTCATCGTCCTGCGCATCCTGCTCCGCCGTCGCGCTCTCATGCGGAGCGCTCAACGCAGCAGCCAAATCCTTGCGCGAGCAGCGGCAGGGGTAGATGAATCCGCCCTGCAGCAGCCTGCGCCACGCGGCCAGATACACTTCACGCCGCTGGCTCTGCACGTAGGGCGCATAGGGTCCGTCTTTGTCCGGCCCTTCGTGCCAGCGGATGCCCAGCCAGCGCAGGTCTTCGAGCGCGGCCTGGGCGTACTCGTCGCGGCTGCGGTCGGGGTCAAGGTCTTCCATGCGCATCACCAGCGCGCCCTTGGCGTCGCGCGCCCGCTGCCACGCTGTCCAGAAGGTGCGCGCATGGCCCACGTGCAGGTA
>JAJYBT010000312.1 GCA_021778875.1 Acidobacteriota bacterium
TGCCGCGCCGTGCTTCCTTCGAGTTCATATCCCGCATGGGATCAAAGAGCGACTTGTTCACATTCATCGTTGCCTGCACGCGTCCAAATCCGTGAATGATGGCTTCCAGCGCTTCCAGCACCTCGGGCCTCGTCAGCTCGCGCAGGAAGTTGGTGAAGTAGGGTACGCTGGCCTCCACCTGCTTCAGGTCTTCCGCCGAGTGCGCCTGCACAAACGCGTCCGTGATGTGGACTCCCGCCTGTGCCGCCCGGAAGTAGCCCTTCTGCTCCAGGGTCATGGCTCCGCTCACCGCCTGCTGGTACACATCGCGGATGATCGGCTGCACGTCCTGCAGAAAATCCGCCGCGCTCTCCAGTTGCTGCATCGCCTGGGTCAGCAGCCGAGCGTCCTGCAGCACGGTCTTCAGCATGTGCGCAAGGTCTTGGGGGCTCAGCATGGTGGCGCCCAGCGCCTCCGCCCCGTATCCCATCGCGCCCTTGCCCACCAGCGTCAGATCGGCTACCAGATCCTCCGCGCTGTGGCGCATCCGCTTCATGTGAGCGATCTCTTCCACAAGGAAGTCCAGCTTGCGGTCGAGCTCGCTGATGCGATCTCCCGTCATCATGTCGCTCATGGTTATACCCGCTTTCCAGCCATCGACATCTCGGACTCGATGGGCAGTTCCATGCCCCGCAACAGCAGGTTCCAGTACACCCAGCGGAACATCAGCTTTCCGTAATGGTTGATCCGGCTCTCACCCAGGAGCGTGAATGGCCCCACGCCCGGCAGCGGAAATTCGCCCGGCAGCGGCTCGGTGTTGTAGTTGAAGTCGATCAGTAATCCCTTGTCAAAGCCCGACTCGATAAAGCAGTTCGCGTGTCCGTCAAAGTGCGCAATGGGAGGCCGCCCGTCAATGTGCTCCAGAATATTCTGGAACAGCACCTCGGACTGGAAGTGTGCCACGGATCCGGCTTTTGAGCTAGGCAGATTGGTGGCATCGCCAATCACAAACACGTCCTTCAGCCCATCGGCCAGCAGCGTCTCCTTGTTGGTGGGAACAAAGTTCAGCTCGTTGCCCAGCTTGCTGCGCTCAATGCAGGCGTCGCCCATGTTGGTGGGGATGGAGACCAACACATCGTAGTTCACCTCGGTCTCGTCCCAGGCCACAATCTTCTTCTCCTGGCTGTCCACGCGTGCCAGGCCAAAGTCCGGAACCACGGAGATGCCCTTGCGCTCCAGGAACTCGCCCAGCACCCGGCTGGAGGTGGGCTTGGTGAAGGCGCCGGAGAGCGGCGTCACCAGCTGCAGCTCCACCTTGTCGCGCATGCCGCGCTTGGTAAAGTAGGCGTCGGCCAGGAACAGAAACTCAAGCGGAGCCACGGGGCACTTGATGGGCATCTCGGCCACATTCAGCACCAGCTTGCCGCCCTGCCAGGTCTTCAGGAACTGCGCCAGGCGGTCCGCGCCCTGCGGCGTGTAAAAGTCAAACTTGCTGCGGCCCCACTCTTCGTCCTTCAGCCCTTCCGTCTGCTCGGGATGAATCTCGGCGCCGGTGGCGATGATCAGATAGTCGTACTTCAGAACCGCCTTGTTCGCCAGCGTGACGGACTTCTTCTCCGGGTCGATGACGTCAATGCCGGAGATGATGACCTTGATGCCCGAAGGCAGATACTGGCGGCGCGGCTTCACAAGGTCGTGCATGCGATAAATGCCAAAGGGGACGAAGAGAAATCCCGGCTGATAATAATGCCGTTCGGTTGCGTCCACAACGGTGATCTGCCACTCGCTTTCGTCCAGAGCGGATGCCAGCTTGTTGGCCATAATGGTTCCGGCGGTTCCTCCGCCAAGAATGAGCATGTGCCGCATGGTGTCTCCTCTCCCTGCTGTCTACCTAACCAAGAAAGCCTGGCAGGGGCACAGGCGTTACATGGGCCGTAAGATTTTTTCTCAGCGCCGCGACGGTTGCAACAACCGCAGGACGCCCGGTTGTGTGTCAGGCAGACTGCAGCCTGCGACGCGATCTGTGTCTGGATGGACGTTCGGATGCCTCTTCCGCGCTCTGCCGCAGTCGCGCCGTCAACGCCTCGCGAATCAGCAGGGCCGCTTCAATAAAGCGCGGATCCGTGATGCGGTAGATTACGCTCTGCGCATGTTTCTCCGCAACCACCGCGCCGCGATCGCGCATGATGCGCAAATGCTGTGACGCGTTGGTGATGGACACATGCGCCTCGGCGGCAATCTCGGTTACCGTGCGCGGCTGGCGCTGCAGTGCGCAGAAGATGCGCATCCGGGTGACATGGGCAAAGGTGGCAAAGAAGTCGCCGAGCAGTTCGCAGGATGCATCATTCATGGTGTGGCTCATTCCGGCTCCTTCTGCGCTTTTAGTATGTGCGTATTTGCGCAATTTCGTAACAACGCGAGTGTATTGCATGCCGGTAAGTCCCTCTGTGACCGCTGTCACCTGCCCGTGTGTCTACGGTCGCATCGCCCCGGCGGATGGGCACGGATTGCGCCGCTGCGCTGATAAGGAAAGTCGAACGCCATGTCGCTTGACGCTGCGCGACGGTTGGACTAGCCTACAGGCACCCTTTGCCCGGCTCACGCTGGGCACCGTGGTGATAGACCTCATGGCCGGCAAGTTTCCCCTCGCGCATCGCCGGCGCCGTCGCAGCTTGAAAGCGCGCCACGCAGGGTATCAGCCCTGTACGCAGCGTCTTGCACCCCGCACGACGTCGTTCGCATGCGCCGCGTGAATTCTGTATCTGTGCGGCCATGCCGGCCTAAGCATCTCCATCCGCAGCCTCCCGGCCGAGTCCTGACCGGCGCTGGCGGAGTGACACTGCACCGGTGGCGAAGTGGCTAACGCGCAGGTCTGCAAAACCTGTATTCGCGGGTTCAACCCCCGCCCGGTGCTCCAGTTTGCACGCAACAGCAAAGGCCGCAACCCCCGTGGAGTTGCGGCCTTGCTGTCGTTCGCCTGTTCGCCCGTTCGTTAGCTCGCCAGCCAGTTAGCCAGTTGCGTCTTGCGGAGTGCCGGCGTCCGCCCCGTTCGCCAGCCCTAGCGATGTTGCAACTGCGGATCGGCCTGGGGCTCGTTCTGCACGCTGCCCGAGGGCAGAATCGTAACGGACACCGTGATGGGCGCCTGCAGCTGGAAGTTCAGCACTGACTCCGTCGGTATCTGCACCTGCTGGCCGTGCGTGGCCGCGTTGATGCCCGCGCCCGCGCCGCCGCCGGCCACCGCGCCAATGGCCGCACCCTTGCCGCCGCCAGCCAGCGCGCCGATGAGCGCTCCCACAATGGCGCCGCCGCCGGCCTTTTCCGCCGTATTCTTGCCGCGCGCCGCGCCCTGCTTGCTGAAGGTGTCCGTGGTCAGATCAATCTTCTGTCCGCGGGCGGTCAGTTGCGTCAACTGCAGCGCCAGCAGCGAGCTGCCGGTAAAGTGAGTTGCTCCGTGCGCATCCACCACGCGCCCCAGCACCGGGGCTCCGCGGGGAATGGCCACCACGCCGTTCACGATCATGTCCTGCGCCACCGCCGCGTGGAAGACGTCATTCGGCTGCGCGGTCTTGGTGTCCAGCGCGTCTGTCGTCCGCACCGCCAGCGTGGTCCCTTGCGGAATCGTAATCTGCTTGACCACGGGCTGTGCCGGAGGCGGAGGCGCCTGGGGCTGCTGTGCCTGCTGCATCGGTTGCTGCATCGGCATCGGCGCAGGACCGCCGCCCATGTCGGCCTGCTGCCGGCTTCCGCGGGCCGGCCGCGAGCTCCGGTTAGGCATGGGCGCCGGCTGGGCCGCTTCGGGTGCAGCCGCGGACTGCCTGGGAGGCGCCACCATCAGGTTATTCACCACCGTCTTCACGCCGTCCACGCTGCCGCTGTCGTTGCCCGCCAGCGCGCGCGAGGCGTCGTCGGCCACGGTTCCGCTCAGGGTGGCCACGCCGTTGGCCACGCTCACCTGGATATTCTGCCCCGCCAGAGCCGATTCACCCTGAATCTTGGCCTGCACGTCCGTGGCGATCTGCTGGTCCGTGCGCGCGGCCTGTTCCGCCGGCTGTTGCTTCTTGCATCCGGCCGCCAGCCCAAGAATCACAGCCAGGACCGCCATTCCTGCCAGCCAGGTGTACTTCCGATTCATGATTTGCCGTTTCATCGGATTCCTTTCCGGTGTTTCCGCCCTCTGGGCTTGCTCTCAGTTGCGGCGCCCGGCGCCGGCCGGCCAGTCCTTTGGAGGGCTCGCTCCGTCCGCTTGGAGCGCCATGGTTATCTTCCCTCAACTGCCGCGTATGTGGGACGCCTTTTTTCCGGTCAGAGTGCGAGTTCCGCGATCCGGCTCAGCCTGCCGCGCTTAATTGCCCGGCGAGGGGGCGTAGTATCCCTTGCGCGCCTGCACCTTCAACCCGTCGCCCCGGCACGCCACGGCGATATGCCGGAAGGTGCCGTCCAGCTTGGCGTTGGTGGGCGTGTAGCTGGCCACGTACTGGGTGCGCAGTTCGTCCTCAATCTGCTGGAAGGCCGCTTCCAGCTTCTTTCCGTTGCTGCCCACGTTGATCAGCCGGCCGCCGGTCTCCTGCGCCATGCGCCTGGCCGCCGAGTAGCCGGTGTAGCCAAAGTCGCCGTAAAAACCCGTATCGGCAATCAGAATCACATAGATCATGGCGTTGGCCCGCTGCGCCGCGGCAATGGCCTCGTCAATCTTGGTGCGGCTGCCCTGGTCGTCGCCGTCTGTCAGGATGATCATGGCCTTGCGCCCTGTCTCCTGGCTCAGCTTTTCGTTTGAGGCCAGATAGACCGCGTCATACAGCAGCGTGCCCTTGGGCGTGCCGTGCACCGGCACCGGTCCGCCGCCCAGCCCCGGAATGCCCGCCGCTCCGTTGCCTCCGGCGGTGTTGATCTGGGCCTTGTCCATCGCGTGCGACAGCATCCGCGCGCTGTTGGTAAAG
>JAJYBT010000313.1 GCA_021778875.1 Acidobacteriota bacterium
AAGTCCTCGGCACTCTCCACGAAGCGGGCCTCGCGCTCACCGAGCTTTCCACGCACCTGCAGGGCCAGCTCGTCGCCAGCCACTCATCCTATGATGTGATGCTTTCGGGGTTCGCGCCGCCGGAGTTGGCGGGAGACGTCAAAGCGCGTCAGGCCTGGGCGGTGCAACAGTTGCAGTGGGCTGCCGCAGCCAGCCACAGGCTTGGCCTCACAGCGCATGCTACGTTTTCCGGCGCGCTGGCCTGGCCGTTTTTCTATCCGTGGCCGCAGCGCCCCGCAGGATTGATTGACGAGGCATTCAAGGAACTGGCGCGTCGCTGGCTTCCCATCTTGCAGACGTTCGACGAAGCAGGCGTGGATGTCTGCTATGAACTGCACCCCGGCGAGGATTTGCATGACGGCGTCACCTTCGAGCGATTTCTAGCTGAAGTGCAGGGTCATCCTCGCGCCAACATTCTCTATGACCCGAGCCACATGGTCCTGCAGCAGTTGGATTATCTGGCATTCCTCGACCTCTACCACGACCGCGTGCGCGCCTTTCACGTGAAGGATGCGGAGTTCCGGCCCAGCGGACGCGCGGGCGTCTATGGCGGCTATCAGGATTGGATTGACAGGCCTGGCCGCTTCCGCTCACTGGGTGACGGCCAGGTGGATTTCCATCAGATATTCAGCAAGATGGCGCAATACGACTTTCCCGGCTGGGCAGTGCTGGAGTGGGAGTGCTGCCTGAAGCATCCCCAGGACGGCGCTGCGGAGGGCGCAGCGTTCATTCGTGACCGAATTATCCGCGTGACCGACCGCGCTTTCGACGACTTTGCCGGCGCAGGCGCGGACCGCGCAAAGAATCGAAGGATTCTGGGTCTGCAGTAGGCAATTGTGCTTGCGCCTCAAATGCTGATGCCGGCTGAGCGATAAATCTGCGTGATGTACTGCATGTCGCGCAGGCCCTCCTCGCCGGGCGTCTTTGGTTCTAGTCCGTTTTGCACGCAGTGAGAGAAGTGCTCAGCCTGCGCATGAAACTGGTAAGGATCGCGCGCCGGGTTGGGCTCGTCCAGATGCGTTCCGCCGAAGTCGCCGACCAGCCGCAGGCCGTCGTAATTGAAGGCTGGGTCAGCCTCCAGCGTGCCTTTCGCCCCATGCACGCTGAAGAAGCCATTCATCGGCGCGCCGTAGGTTGTGCTGCAACTGGCGACGATGCCGGAAGGAAACTTCATTGTCCAAGCGACATTTTCTTCCACCTCGTTGAAGCGGCCATCGTGATCGATGACCGACGCGAAAGCGGAGATGTGTTCAGGCTCCTCGCCGGTCAGGTAGCGGCAGGCGTTCAGCGAGTAAATGCCGACGTCGAAGAGCGGCCCGCCGCCGGCCAGTTTCCTGTTCAGCCGCCATTCGCCCGCGGCGATGTTGAAGCCGAATGCGCTCTCGATGGCCTGCACCTGGCCGATGGCGCCTTCGCGAATGAGTTGCACCGCCTTCAGGTTGGTGGGCTCGTAGTGGCAGCGATAGGCAATCATCAGCCTGACGTTGGCCGTCTTGCAGGCCGCAATCATCGCCTCGGCGTCGGCCACGCTGGTGGACATGGGCTTCTCGCACAGCACATGCTTGCCGGCCTTGGCGGCGCGGATGGTGTACTCGGCGTGCATGGAGTTCGGCAGCGCGACGTAGAGGGCATCTACGGTCTTGTTTTCAGCGATGCGGTCGAAGTCCTCGTAACTGTAGATGGAGCTGTGCGGCACGCCGTACTGATCCGCGATGCGCTCCGCCTTGTCGCGGTGGCCGCTGACGAGGGCGGTGACCTGCGAGTTGGTTGTGTTGCGAATACCCGCCATGAAGTGCCCTGCGATGCGGCCCAGACCGATGATGGCGTAGCCGGTTTTCTGTCCGGTGGCCTGGGCGTGGAGCGATGGAGCAAGGCGGACTGCCAGGCCCAGCGCGCCCAGTCTGGCAAAGTCTCTGCGGGAAAGTGGCATGCGGTCAGATCTCGCTTTCGATGGTTGACGCTCGGCAAACTCGGTGCGCGTCCATGCTGCCCGCGCAGGGTAGGCCTTCCAACTTTAAATCGATTACGTGCAGTGTGCGCAAGTCCACTGGGTCCAGCAAGGATCACCGGCGGCGGGATTGTTTTCTTGTTACTGTGGTCAGTTTGCCGGTGACCGCATATTTGCGCCGTTCGATAGGTGACGAAAGAACGAGGCTGGTGACCGGATTTCCGTAGGGCAAAAGGGCCTCAATCAGCGCTTCAAGATCGGCCATGTTGGTGGTGGTCACCTTCAGGAGCAGGTCATCGCCGCCGGTGAGGTGGTGGCACTCGCGCACCTCTTCCAGTGTCTGAATGTAGTCAAGCAGACGGTGGTAGTTCTGGCCTCCACAATTCATGCGGATGAACGCCAATACTTCAAGGCCAAGCGCCTCGCGATCGATCTCTACCGTATAACCGTGGAGAATGCCGGCCTCTTCCATCTGCTTGAGGCGCTCGGCGGTTGCGGTGGGCGAGAGGCCGATGCGCCGCCCGAGTTCCGCCAGGCTGAGGCGCGCATTGCCCTGCAACTCATAGAGCAGCTTTCTTCCGTAGCTGTCGAGAAGAGCCGTGGAATCCATGGCCATAATGGCCAAGGATAGTCGAATTCGCCACCATAGCCAACTTCAGCCGCGCAATCGGTATGGACCGGAACATCTTGCCGGCCTAACATCGGGCACATGGAAACTGTGGTACTTGACGGCCAGCGTCTTTCGCTTGATGCGATTGAAGCTGTTGCGGTGGCTGCCTGCCCTGTGGCGATTGCGCCATCGGCATTGGCGAGAGCGGCTCAAAGCCGGTCCATCATCGAAGAGATTCTGGCTGCGGGCCAGACGGTCTATGGCGTCAACACCGGGTTTGGCAAGCTCTCAGACGTGCGCATCCCGCCAGAGAAGCTGGCCGAACTGCAATTCAACCTGGTGCGCAGCCACGCCGGCGGAGTAGGCCAGCCGCTTTCTGAGGCCGAGTCCCGCGCCATGCTGCTGCTGCGCGCGAATGTGCTGGCCAAGGGATTCAGCGGCGTTCGTCCCGCGCTGCTTGAGTTGCTCTTGGCGCTGCTCAATGCCGGTGTCCATCCCGTGATTCCAGAGAAGGGCTCTGTGGGCGCAAGCGGCGATCTGGCCCCGCTGGCTCATCTGGCGCTGGTGGTGATTGGCGAGGGCGAAGCATTCTATCGTGGCGCGCGTATGGCCGGAGCCGAAGCCTTGCACCGCGCCGGCCTCAAGCCGCTGCCGCTCGCCGCCAAGGAAGGCCTGGCGCTGTTGAACGGCACACAGGCCATGACTGCCGTTGGTGCATTGGCCATGACACGCGCGCGCCGCGTGGTCGAGCTCGCCGACCTGGCCGGGGCCATGTCACTGGAGGCGCTCAAGGGCACGCCCGCCGCCTTTGACTCGCGTATTCACCTGGCGCGCCCGCACGCCGGGCAAATCGCCTCAGCTGCTCACTTGCTCCGCCTCCTGTCGGACTCGGAGATTCGCGAGTCCCATCGTGACCACGATCCGCGGGTGCAGGATGCCTATTGCCTGCGCTGCATGCCGCAGGTACACGGTGCGGTGCGCGATGTGCTCGCGCATGTAGCGGGAGTGCTGGAGACCGAGGCCGGATCGGCGACCGACAATCCACTCATTTTTCCAGCAGATTCATCCGAAGTTAAAAGCCACGAAGCGGTCATTTCCGGCGGCAATTTCCATGGAGCGCCACTGGCGTATGCGTTCGATTATGCTGCGATTGCGCTTACCGATCTGGCCGGCATCACGGAGCGGCGCATCGACCGGCTGCTCAATCCGGATATCAACGAAGGACTTCCCGCGTTTCTTTCTCCCGATCCTGGTTTGTCGTCGGGCTTTATGATCGCGCAGATTGTTGCGGCGTCGTTGATCAATGAGTGCCAGGTCCTGTCGCATCCCTCGTCCACAGGCAGCATACCGACCGATGGCGGCAAGGAGGATCACGTTTCGATGGGCATGACGGGAGCGCTCAAGCTGCGCCAGATTGTGGAACACGCCGAGCGCATCGTGGGCATTGAATTGATGTGCGCTGCGCAGGCCCTCGAGTTCCGCAAACCGCTCAAGCCAGGCAAGGAACTCGAGCGCGCCCGGAAAGCCGTGCGCCAGGTGGTGCCGCACCTGAACCGGGATCGCGTGCTGGCCCCGGACATCGAGGCGCTGGCTGCCGCGGTGAGGGCAGGGAATTTCGACGCCTGGCGCGGGTAAAGCAGGGCCGTTGCGAAGCTTCGGTTCTTGCGCTCCAGCCGGGATGGCCGCCTCCTGCATTTACCATGGTTAACGGAAGCAGGAGGCCAGACGGACGTGAAGCTCTACCGCACTACTGCCGGCAGTTTTGTTGAAGAAGAAGGCCAATACTATTGCATCGACGGGCTCTCGTGGGATGCGCTTCTTGCTCTGGAGAACATTGTGGAGTTCCTGACTGCGGTCATCGCGAACGATAAGCCATCGCAGGATTTTCATGCGGGTGAGCTGCTGGCGCCGATAGGGCAGCAGGAGGTGTGGGCCGCGGGCGTGACCTATTACCGCAGTCGAGGCGCACGCATGGAGGAGTCAAAGGCCGCGGGTGGAGGAGACTTCTACGATCGTGTCTACTCGGCTGAGCGGCCGGAGCTGTTTTTCAAGTCCACCGCCAGCCGAACCGTCGGCGCGGGCGGCAAAGTGCGCATTCGCGCCGATGCGCACTGGTCCGTGCCGGAGCCGGAACTGACGCTGCTGGTGAGCCCCGGCGGCAGCATCACGGGATACACCATCGGCAACGACATGAGCTCCCGCGACATCGAAGGCGAGAACCCGCTTTACCTTCCGCAGGCTAAGGTCTACAACGGCAGTTGCGCGCTGGGCCCTGGAATCCTGGTGAGCCAGGGACCACTGCCGCACTCGACAGAAAT
>JAJYBT010000314.1 GCA_021778875.1 Acidobacteriota bacterium
GCGACGAAATTCCTCCTCGTCCCAGTCGGCCGGCCCATCGTGCTCCACCTCAACCTCGGGCTCCACGGGGACCGGCCCCTCATAGGCCTCGGGATCGACCATGGTCAGCGTGACCTCTGCCATGCCGAGCGGCTTGCGGTCGCGCGTTCCGGCAAAGATCACGTCCTGCATGTGCGTTCCGCGCAGGCTCTTTGCGCTCTGCTCGCCCAGCACCCAGCTCATGCCGTCCAGGATGTTTGACTTGCCGCATCCGTTTGGCCCAACCACCACGGCGATGCCTGTGCCGGGCACGGTGAGTTCTGTCCGGTCGCAGAAGCTTTTGAAGCCGAGGATGTGGATCTTTTTCAGTTTCAGCATGGTCACTCCGGTTGGTTCGGGCTCTGCTCAAGTACGTTTTCTGCCGCGGCATCCATCCGGCGCGCCAGGCGCGAAGAATGGATTGCCCCTCGATTACAGACTCTAAGGAGCCGCAGAGGCACGGTCAACGGCGGCAAAACGGGTTTTTGTGGATAAGGCGGGCCGGAATTCGTCTTCTGCGTGAATCTCCGGAAATTGGCGAGGAATTCCGGTTTTTCAGGGAGTTTAGTCCGATTTTTCCACAGCCAGAGACCCATCACCGCTCAATTCAAAACCTTCGCGGAATCCACTGCCGCGCGAATTACCTTTTCCAGTGCCCGCAGCGCCTGCGGGCGGGGAAAGCCCGGACGGCTGGCCAGCCGGATGGTCCGGCACGACCGCCCGGACAGCCGTCGCAGCACAATGCCCCGCTGCGCGAGAGAACTCTCTGCCAGGGCCGGAATCAGCGTGACTCCATAGCCGGCTGCGACCAGGTTCACCAGCGTCTCCAGCGTTGCTGCCTGCATGGACCCCTGCAACCCGCTGCGCGGGCCATGCTTCGATCCGCAGGCCGCCAGCGCTTGATTGGCGAGGCAATGCCCCTCGGCAAGCACCAGAAGCTCGTCGGCCAGAGCCTTCTCACTAAGAGACGCGCCGGCAGCCAGAGGGTGATTCATGGGCAGAGCGGCAAGCAAAGGCTCCTCAAACAGTGCAATTTCCGTGACTTCGGGAGCGTCGGTCTCCGTGGCAAGCAGCAAAGCGTCCAGCCGGTGATTGCGGAGCGCATCCACCAGCGCCCGCGTCTGGTCTTCCCACAGCTCGATGGTCAGTCCCGGAAAATCCCGGTGCAACGGGTTCAGAATCAGCGGCATAAGATAGGGCGCGAGGGTGGGGATCACGCCCAGCTTCAGAGGTCCCACGAGCGGATTGCGAGCCGCCTGGGCCACCTGCTCCATTTGTCTGGCCTCATCCAGCGCGTGCTGCGCGTGGATCAGAATCCGGCTGCCAACGGGTGTCATCTCGACGCGCTTGTTGGTACGCTCCAGGAGCGTGACACCCAACTCGTCCTCGAGCTTGCGGATCTGGCTGCTGAGCGTTGGCTGGCTCACGTTGCAGGCTTCGGCAGCCCGGCCGAAATGGCGGTGTTCCGCGACAGCTACCAGATAGCGGAGATCCTGAAGATTCATCTACCGACCTGAAATGGACGTTGCATTGTCATAGATTATATCAATTGTCCTGTCAATCATGATTGTTTCTCTGAATTGTCCGATGAGTTCTGCGCGCGCATGGCGGCGCTCTAGTTATCTAATGTGAATTGCAGAAAAATGAGTGCAACTTATTGTTGTGAAGAGAATTGAATAGATGAGAATTGCGAATCAAGACTGAAGAGACGCTGGACGGCGGCAAGGCGGACCATCTCATCCCGGGGCTGCAAGGGCAAATGCTATTGCTGGACCATCGGATGACGGAGAACCTCTCGGCTAAGAATCGCAGGCGCGTGCCGGTCAAGCTTTCGCTAGAGCAAAGGCGACGCGACGTTGTATAAGAAGATATTTATAATAAGTAAGATAAAGCGAAAAGCGAGATTCTGCATGAAGATTGGCGTAGCCGCGAGCGGCGCTCCTCAGTGCATGATGGAGTGGCAGCCGTGGGTACTGGCCGAAGGCGATAGGGCTTGCGGCGCGGGAAGCACGCAGGGGCGTGCCGCAGGCTGAGCGGGCTCGCAATGTCTGGCAAGGTGGACTATGCGAAGGCGGATGCTTTTCAGCGCCCACCCTCGCATTTGCAGGCGGTATCTTCTATTCATTTCTCTATATATATGGGCTAATCGTCAACGCGGGTTGATGTGTAATGGCGGACGCTGAAGGCCAGGCTGTCGAATGCGTGATCGACCCCCACCGCCAAAATTTTCATTCCGGCGGTTGCTCCGCAGGCAATCAGGGCCAGGACCAGGGCGTACTCGACCATATCCTGTGCCTCTTCGCAAACCAGCAAAGTGCGCAGCCAAACATATACCTTCAAGGTCGGGTCGTTCATGTTTCCTCCCTGGTAACGCGCGAAAAGCTGCACTTTGAGCTCAAACAGCGCTGATGCCGACATTTCAGGCCGTGTTCCCATCCGTGCCTGAAGCCATTTAAGTACGATTTGAGAGAGCAGGATATACCACGACAGTTGCAAGTACCTGCAAATAAAGAGGCATAGAGGCAAGATTTCGTGACCAAGGTAATGGGTTGCCTGTCGCGGGACAAAATATTGAGCGGGGAGAAACGTGAGACGCCGTGTGCAGAAGGGAATGCACGGCTCCGGTCTTGTAGAGTGTCCTGAGGGACCTGCGTGTACCCTTCGGCTCTTCGCTTGATGAAATCGTCCAATTCGCAAGACCTCCTCGCCGTGTTGCATTCGACTTTTGGGTTCTCCCGCTTCCGGGCGAATCAGGAAGAGGTTTGCCGAACCGCCATTGGTGGCCGTGACCTGCTGCTGGTGATGCCGACCGGGTCAGGCAAGTCGCTGTGCTACCAGTTGCCGGCGGTGGCGCTGGGGGGAACGGCGCTGGTTGTCTCTCCGCTGATTGCGCTGATGGATGACCAGGCAGCCAAGCTGGCGGCGCTGGGTTTGCGGGTGGCGCGGATTCATTCCGGGCTGGACCGTGCGGCCTCGCGGCAGGCCTGCGTTGACTACCTGCAGGGGAGCCTACAATTTCTGTTGATTGCGCCGGAGCGCTTGCGCGTGCCGGGCTTTGGCGAGATGCTGGCCAAGCGCAAGCCAGCCCTGATCGCCATCGACGAGGCGCATTGCATTTCGCAATGGGGCCACGACTTCCGGCCGGATTACCGGATGCTGGGCCAGTACCTGCCGGCGCTCAGGCCGGCGCCGGTGCTGGCACTTACGGCTACGGCCACGCCAAACGTGCAGTCCGACATTGTGACGCAGCTCGGCATGGTGAGCCCGGAGCTCTTCATTCATGGCTTCCGGCGCGAAAACTTGTCCATTGAAGTGGTGGAGGTTTCCGTGCCGCAGCGGCCGGAGACGGTGAGAGGACTGCTGAAAGACAAGGCGCGGCGGCCAGCCATCGTGTATGCTCCGTCGCGCAAACTGGCTGAGCGGCTGGCGGAGGAACTTTCCCGCGTTGTCCCCGCGGCTGCCTATCATGCCGGTCTGGATGCGGAGACGCGGGAGCGCGTGCAGACCGCCTTCCAGGCGGGGGACCTGGATGTGGTGGTGGCCACAATCGCCTTCGGCATGGGGATCGACAAGGCGGACATCCGCACGGTGATTCACGCCGGTCTGCCGGCGACGCTTGAGGGCTACTACCAGGAGATCGGGCGGGCAGGGCGCGACGGCGCGCCAAGCCGGACGTTCCTGATGCACTCGTATGCGGACCGGCGCACACATGATTTCTTTCTGAACAGGGACTACCCGCCGGTGGGGAATCTGGAGCGCATTTTCAAGGCTCTTGAGGGGGTTCCGCAGACACTGGAGGATCTGCGAGAAAGCTCGAAACTGGATGAAGAAGAGTTCGATAAAGCTTTGGAAAAGCTGGAGATTCATGGCGGGGCGCTGGTGGATTTTTCCGGCAATGCGACGCGTGGCGGGCCGGGCTGGAAGAAGACCTACTCCGTGCAGGCGCACTACCGGGCAGAACAGCTTGAAAAGGTGCTGCGGTTTACCACCTCAAGCGAATGCCGGATGGCGGCGCTGGTGCGGCACTTTGGCGATGTGGGCGATGCGAGCCGTCCGTGCGGGGTGTGCGATGTGTGCGATCCGGAAGGGGCGGTGCTGAGGCTTTTCCGGCGGGCGACGGGGGCGGAGCGGGAGCTGGCGCAGAAGATCGCGGATGAGCTGCGGGGGGTGGAGTACAAGGCGGCGGGCACGCTGCAACGGAGCGTTGATGCGGCGGGGCGTCTGGACAGGAGCGGCTTCGACGGGCTGCTGGATGCGATGGTACGCGCCGGGCTGCCGGAGATTGAGGAAGCCGAATATGAAAAGGATGGCGAGGTCAGGCGGTATCGCAAGGTACGGCTGACGGCTGGAGGGCTGGAACTGCGGCCCGCGACGCCGGTGAATCTGCTGCTGGCCGCTGGGGTCGTGGAGGGGTTTGGGCAACCGGGCAAGCCGCAGCGTGCAGCAAAGAAGAGCGGGGCGAAGAGCGCGCCGAAGGAGAAGGCGGCCGCTGCGCCGGCGCAGCTCTCAGCCGATGCGGAGGCGCTGGCCGCGCGGTTGAGGGAGTGGCGGATGAGCGAGGCGAAGCGGCTGCGCGTTCCCGCGTATGTGGTGATGCATGACCGGACATTGAATGCGGTGGCGCAGGCACGGCCCGGAACGCCAAACCAGTTGCTGCAGATTGACGGCATGGGCCCGGCCAAGGTGGAGAAGTTTGGCGAAGCCGTTCTGGATGTGTGCAGGGCGCGATGATGCTTGTGTGAGCGCTGCGAAATAATCTGCAAGCCTGCTGTGGAAAACTGTAAATAATTTTTGCGGGGGGGGGAGGGGGGCTAGGTGGTGCGGACCGGGGGCATTCCTGACAGATTTCTAATGCCCCAATTCCATTGTGCAAAATTATCGGGACATCATATGCAA
>JAJYBT010000315.1 GCA_021778875.1 Acidobacteriota bacterium
CGCCCACGCTGGCCAGCAAGTGGTTCTGATGGGCTGGGTCAACCGCCGCCGCGACCACGGCAACCTCATCTTTCTTGACCTGCGCGATCGCTCCGGCATCTCGCAGATCGTGCTGGACAAGGAGCTGACGCCCGACGGCCACGCCAAGGGCGAGCAGGTCCGGCCGGAGTACGTTGTCGCCGCCATCGGCAAGGTGCGCCTGCGCTCGGCGGAGGCGGTGAATCCCAAGATGGAGACCGGCGAGATCGAGATTGAGGCCAGCCAGATCCTGGTGCTGAATGACACGCGCCTGGCGCCCTTCTCGCCCGCCGAGGAGGCCATCCAGAACGAGGAAGTCCGCCTGAAGTACCGCTACGTGGACCTGCGCCGCGCAGAGATGCAGCGCAACTTCCGCCTGCGCCACGACATTACCCTCGCCATCCGCGAGAGCCTGAGCCGACAGGGCTTCCTGGAAGTCGAGACCCCCATCCTCACCAAGTCCACGCCGGAGGGCGCGCGCGACTTTCTGGTGCCCAGCCGCGTTCACCCGGGCGAGTTCTACGCCCTGCCGCAGTCGCCGCAGATCTTCAAGCAGATCCTGATGATCTCCGGCTTCGACCGCTACTTCCAGATCGCGCGCTGCTTCCGCGATGAGGACCTGCGCGCCGATCGCCAGCTTGAGTTCACACAGGTCGATCTGGAGATGAGCTTCCCGCGCCAGGAGTCGGTCTTTGCCGTTGTGGAGGACTTCCTGGTCGCGGCCTTTGCCGCCGCCGGCGTTTCGCTGCCACGCCCCTTCCCGCGCATGACCTACGACCAGGCCATGCAGCAGTACGGCACGGACAAGCCCGATCTGCGCCTGCCCGGCCTTACCGATGTGCGCTCTGCTTTCACCGACGAGAATCTTGCCGCGCTGCAGATCGATCCCGCGCTGCCCATCGTCGCGCTGCGCATTCCCAACGTGGGCGAGCTGAGCCGCAAGGAGCGCGAAGACAACCATCCGCTCTTCGACCAGAAGAAGGGCGCCAAGTTCATTGACGACTTCAAGCGCCTCGCCAAGGGATTCCCCGAGGCCGCCGTGAAGGTTCGCGAGCTGGCCGGAGCCTCGGACGCGGACTTCGTCATCATCGTTGCCGGCGATCCCGCGCATCACATCAAGGCCAGCGATACCAAGTTTGAGGGCCGCCTGAGCGAGCGCGAGATCAACGTGCTTGCCGCTGCGGGCAGCTTCCGCACCGAGCTGGCCAAGAAGTACGCCGAGCGCCACGGCGCCTTCCGCGTGACCGACGAGACCGTGCACAACGCCGAGCCGCGCAGCGGCCGCTGCATCGACGGCGCCGCCTCCTTCCATCCCATCTGGATTACCGACTTCCCGATGTTCGAGTACGACCTGTCGACGGCCTCGTGGGTTCCGGCGCATCACCCCTTCACCGCGCCGCATGAGCACGACATGGCCAACCTGGTCAGCGACCCGGCCAGCGTCCGCGCCAACTGCTATGACCTTGCCATGAACGGCCTGGAGCTCGGCTCGGGCTCCATCCGTATCCATCGCAAGGATGTGCAGCAGGTCATCTTCCAGGCCCTGGGCATCAGCGACGAGGAGGCCCGGCAGCGCTTCGGCTTCTTCCTGGACGCACTGGAGTACGGCACTCCGCCGCACGGCGGCATCGCGCTCGGGCTCGATCGCATTGTCATGCTGCTCACCGGCGCGCCCAGCCTGCGCGAGGTCATCGCCTTCCCCAAGACGGCCAAGGCCATCGACCTGATGGTTGACGCGCCGACCACCGTGACCGAGCAGCAGTTGAAGGAGCTGCACGTCCGCGTGGCGCTGAAAAGCTGAGGCTTGCGGTAAAATCGTGCGCATGAGACCGTCCGAAGCTCTGCCTCGGCATCGCGAAGCCATTCGTCGGCTGGTGCTTCAATCCGGCATGGCAAATCCGCGCGTGTTCGGCTCGGTCTTGCACGGCGATGATGCGGACGACAGCGACCTGGATATCCTTGTCGATCCCTCGCCGGAAACCAGCCTGCTCGACATTGCCCGGCTTCAGAGCGAAATTGAAGCAGAGGTTGGCATTAAGGTTGATCTGCTCACGCCTAAATTCCTGCCTGAATCCTTTCGCGACGCCGTGCTGACCGAAGCCAGACCCGTATGAAAAGCCGTCCTCTGCGCGTGCACGACTATCTCGGGCACATGCTCGACGCTGTCTCGCGCATTCAGCAATACACGCAGGGCAAGAACGCGGAAGTCTTTCTCTCCGACCAGCTCCTACAGGACGCTGTGGTTCGTAACTTCGAAGTTCTGGGTGAGGCATCGAGGAAGCTCCTGGATGCGATGCCGGATGCCGCTGCACGGTTTCGGGATATCCCTTTTGCGGCGATTTACGGCATGCGGAACCAGTTGTCGCATGGATATTTCGCGATCGACTGGGACACCGTGTGGAAGACTATCGAGCGCGATCTGCCCGCCTTGCGCACAGCACTCGAAGACGCCATCGCGGACCTCGACAAGTCCTCGACCTGATGGTCGACGCGCCTACCACCGTGACCGAGCAGCAGTTGAAGGAGCTGCACGTCCGCGTGGCGCTGAAAAGCTAGCCGCTTTCACCCACGTTCAGTACAGATGCAAAGTGCGGGCCGATCAACCCGCACTTTTTGTTTCCGTCATCGTTTGGCCTTCGCGTGTGCCTGGCCGTGCGCTGCGTGCGCTCTCCTAGTCTCCCGTCGTCTCCGCCAGCAGGTCCTGCGTTGTTACCGCCGCGCAGTCAATGGAGAGGCACGTGCCGAGCTCGTTGAAGTCGCGGTTCCAGTGCGGCCGGTCCTCGTCCGCCAGCGCCGTCAGCGAGTAGCTCGAGGTCCGCAGAATCTCATACCAGATGTTCTGTGCCTGCCATAAGTTCAGCTCAAAGGGCAGCTCCACCAGCGTGCGCGCCAGCGTCAGCGCGCGGTCCAGCATCTCCAGTGAGCCGGATGAGAGCTGCAGCTCCACCATCACCCGCTTCATGCGCTGGTCCGCAATATAGGAGAGGGTTGGCGTCTCCAGTGCCACCTGGTCCGCCTTCGCCAGCTGCAGGAACGACCGCAGCAGCGCCTGGTCGATCGGATCCGCTTCCAGCGCGCGCCGCAGGCCCGCGTTGATGGCGAATCCTGCCGCCAGCGTCAGCGCCGGAGGCTTGGGCAAACCCGCCTTGGCCAGGAAGTGCAGCAGGCTCGCATGGTCCTCGTAGATCGTCGTGAGCGAGTTCTCAATATCCCACAGCGTCGAGTTCAGAATCAGCTGCACAATCCGCCGCTGCTCGTCGGTAAACAGCGAGGTCAGCGAGTAGTCCACGTGCCCGTAGTAGCGGTCCAGCATCCGGATCACCTCCGGAAAGTTGCCCGCCTGCACCTGCTCTGAGGCCTGCGCCGCAAATGCCTCGAACGCCGCCGCATCCTCATCCACGTAGGGCTTCACGGCTGCCGTAATGTTCTGGTCGCCAAAGTGCAACACGGCAAAGGAGAAGCTCTGCCTGAGCCCGGTAATCGCGCTGGCCATTGCCGCGCGCCCCAGCGCCAGCCGCCCGCGGCCAGAGGTGTAGATGTCATAGGAGATGCGCCGCACCCGGTAGCAGAACAGCTCTGTCTCCTCAGCAAACGACGAGAACACGCTGCTAATGGCGTAGTGCGCCGCCACCTGCTCCAGCCCCAGCTCCATCTGGCGGATCTTCTGGTTGTAGATGCGCGCGCCGTCGCCTGCTGCCGGCACGTTGGATCGCGCCTCGGCCAGCCGCGCCAGAAACTTCTCCTCCAGTGCGGCCGCGCGCGCGCCAAACAGCGCCTGCGCCAGTTGCAGCACGCGCGCCGCATACGCAATCACCTGCACCGTCTCAATTCCGGAGATGTCGTCGAAGAACCAGCCGCAGCTTGTGTACATCAGCTGCGCGTGCCGCTGCATCTCCATCAGCTGGAGCGCCTTCACGCGCTCCTCTTCGCTCAGCGGGTGTTCCTGGTGATCCTCAAAGAATTGTTCCTCCACATCCGTGCCGCGATCCAGGATCACCTGGATGTAGCTGTCGCGCGCATCCCACACATCGCGGAAAAGCGTCTCGCCTTCCTCTTCCGTCAGCGTCGCCACCACATCCCGCAGCTCGTCCAGCGCCTGCCGCAGCGGACCGCGCCACGCCTGGTTCCATCCAGCCCTGCCCCCGTTGCAGCCGCAGTCGGAGCGCCACCGCTCCACCCCGTGCACGCAGCTCCACGAGGTGTTGTCCACAATCTCGCACTCATACTCCGGCGGAAACTGCGACAGGAAGCACGAGTAGTTTGTCAGCTTGACGGTCTTGTCCTTCTCCAGCAGGCTCAGCGCATAGGCCAGCGCCATCTCGCCGTGCTTGTGGTGGTGCCCGTAGGACTCGCCGTCCGTGGCCACATGCACCAGCTGCGGATGCGCGCCCTCCTTGAAGCCCGACTTCAGCCGCGCCGAGAAGGCCTCGCCGGAGTTCAGCAGCCCTTCAAACGCAATGGCTCGCGAGATGGGCCCATCGTAAAAGAACACCGCAATGGAGGCGCCCGAGGTAAACCGCACCAGGTAGGGCCGCGTGGTATCCACCGTGGCGCCCGGCGTATCCGTCCAGCCGGCTGCATCGTTCAGCGGCCTGATCCGCTTGCACTGGTGCGGCGCCAGCAGCGTATAGCGAATCCCGTGCTGCGCCATCAGCTGCAGCGTCTCGGTATCCACCGCCGTCTCCGCCAGCCACATCCCCTCGGGCTGCGCGCCGTAGTGGTGGAAGTAGTCCGCAATGCCCCAGCGAATCTGCGTAATCCGGTCCCGGCGGCTCGCCAGCGGCAGAATCATGTGGTTGTACACCTGCGCCATGGCCGAACTGTGGCCGCGGAAGTTTCTCCGGCTGCGGTGCTCTCCATCCAGAATCATCCGGTGGGTGCGCGGTGCGTTG
>JAJYBT010000316.1 GCA_021778875.1 Acidobacteriota bacterium
TAACGTGGGCAAGAAAGTGGCGGGCGGGCAGGTGGAGCTGGTGACGCGCGCCAGGGCGAGCAGCGTGGACGTGGCGCTGAGCGACGTGGTGGCGCTGGTGAAGACGCGCGTCGAAGAAGATGCGCTGCTGACGGCAGTTGGAGCGTAGGGCCCGCAACGGAGGTTCGTGCTTCCCTGCCCTTTCCGCAACGACAAAGACGCGGCAAGGATGGGGCACCCGAGCAAATGCGGCGAGGCGATAGGGAGCGGCAATGGCGTTGAAGGTCAAACTGGCGATTCCTGCGGGCAGGCACGGCTGGCGCACGATGGCGCTTCGCGTTGGGCTGGCGGGCATAGCTGTGGTTGGGCTGGTGACGCTTTGCGTGGGCGGGTTCTACTACTTCAAGTACCAGGGGATTGTGAATGCCCGGCTGAAGCAGCCGCTGTTTGCCGAAACGGCGAAGATTTACGCCGCTGCGAGTGAGATTCGCCCGGGACAGAAGCTGAGCGTGCAGCTGATCGTCAACCAACTGCGGGAGGCCGGGTACACGGCTGATGGCGCGTCGCAGGCGTCGCAACTGGGCACGTTCAGCGCGAGCGCAGACGACATCACGGTCCGGCCGGGCCCGCAGTCCTACCATGCGCCTGACCCGGCGACGGTTCACATCAAGGGCGGGGTGGTGGACTCCATCACGGACGACCACGGCCAGGCTCTGGCGAGCTACGAGCTGGAGCCGCTGCTGATCACCGGCCTGAGCGAGGACGCGAACCGCACGAAGCGGCGGCTGATTACCTACGACGAAATACCGCAGAACCTGGTGCATGCGGTGGTGGCAATCGAGGATCGCCGCTTTTTTGACCACGGCGGCGTGGACTACATCCGGCTGCTGGGCGCGCTGCGCAATGACATGACGCCCGGCCACCGCTTTGTGGAAGGCGGCTCGACGCTGACGATGCAGCTGGCGAAGAACTTCTTTCTGACGCCGGAGCGGCGCATCAAGCGCAAGCTGATTGAGATTATCATCACGTTTCAGCTTGAGCATCGCTTCAGCAAGAAGCAGATTTTTGAGATGTACGCGAACGAGATCAACCTGGGGCAGCGGGGAAGCTTTTCGGTTGATGGCTTCGGCGAAGCGTCACAGGCGTACTTTGGCAAGGACCTGCGCCAACTGGACCTGGCCGAGTGCGCGCTGCTGGCGGGAATTATTCAAAGCCCGAACCGGCTGAGCCCCTTCCGCCATGCGGAGCGCGCGATTGAGCGGCGCAACCTTGTGCTGGACTCGATGGTGGAGACGGGCGCCATTACGAAGGAGCAGGCGGAACGCGCCAAGGCCGAGCCGCTGCAGATCGTACCGGGCAGCGTGGACGCGAGCGAGGCTCCTTACTTTGTGGACCTGGTGCGCGACCAGCTAGTGCAGAAGCTGGGCGACCGGGACTACAACCGCGAGGGGTTGCGCATCTATACGTCGCTGGACCCGGATTTGCAGCAACTGGCCTCCATTGCCGTCGACTCCACTGTTCACTCGATCGACCAGCTTGTGGACAAGAAACATGCGCGTGACCGGAAGCTGGGCAAATCGTATATCTATCCGCAGGTGGCACTGGTGGCGCTGAATCCGCACACGGGGCAGGTGCTGGCGCTGGTGGGCGGACGGAGTTATGGGGCTTCGCAGCTGAACCACGCGGTGGCACACCGGCCGACGGGATCGATCTTCAAGCCATTCGTCTATGCGACGGCGTTCCAGGCGGCTGTGGAAGGCACGCTATTGCCGGGGCAGGACAAGCCGTTTTCACCTCTGACGATGCTGAGCGATCAGCAGACGACCTACAACGTGGGCGACCAGGAGTACACGCCACGCAACTACGAGGGCGAGTATCACGACCAGGTAACGGCGCAGTTTGCGCTGATGCGGTCACTGAACAATGCGACCATCGGCCTGGCGGCGATGGTGGGCTTTGACCGTGTTGCGGCTCTGGCGCGCGACGCGGGCATCAAGAGCGCGCGAGGAACGCCCGCGGTGGCCATCGGGTCCTATGACGCGACGCCGCTGGAGATGGCAGGGGCATACACCGTGT
Source organism: Acidobacteriota bacterium (assembly GCA_021778875.1). Next base: position 2,056 of record JAJYBT010000316.1, read on the forward strand.
TTGCCAACAACGGACTGCACATTGACCCGTGGATGCTGGCGAGCATTCGCACGGCGACGGGCGACATTGTCTCGGACTTGACGCCGACCTCGAACCAGGTGCTGGACACGCGCGTGGCGTTTCTTTCGACAGCGATGATGGAGAACGTTCTGCGCGGACAAGGAACAGGCGCCGGGGTACGCGGCATGGGGTTCTATGCTCCGGCGGCGGGCAAGACGGGCACCAGCCACGATGCGTGGTTTGCGGGATTCACGACGAACCTGCTGTGCATTGTGTGGGTGGGGAACGACGACTACACGGACATCAAGCTGGAAGGCGCGCAGGCTGCGGCTCCGATCTGGGCGGAGTTCATGAAGAAGGCCGTGGCGCTGCCGCAGTACTCTGATGCGCACGACTTTACGCCGCCGGATGGCGTGCAGGTAGTGAGCCTGGACAAGGCGACGAATTTGCTGAGCGATGCGGCTTGCCCGGATTCGTACGATGCGGCGTTCCTGATGGGGACCGCGCCGACGGAGACATGCGACCACCCGGCCGATCATCGCAACATCCTGCAGAAGATTTTCGGGCTGGGCAAGAGCAACTAGGTCTTTGACCGCGTGATTTTGTGCGTGCAGTTGTGGTCTCCCAGGTCTCAAAATAGAGACATGGGGCACCCAGAGTCGGTGCGATTTCAAGCGGTCAAATACCTAGCCCTTTTCGCTAACCGTCCACATCGCTGCCATCGTGCATGGGCTGGCAGCACTGGCACCAGAAGGTGACGCGCACATCCGGCCCCTGCATGCGGCAGCGAATGGGATCGCCGCAGCGGCGGCAGGCTTCGCCCTTGCGACCGTAGACCCACAGGCTTTCACCCGGATCGGAGTGGTGTGTGGTGCGCCGGTGGTTGCCGCGGTAGGTGACGATGGTGTCGCCGGAATCCTCAAGCACATTGGCGGCGATGAGCTTTTGGGCAGCGGCGATGAGGGCTGCGGCCTGCGCGGGCGTTACGTCTGCCACGCGGCAGAACGGGTTGATGCCGGTGACGAAGCAAATTTCGGACTTGAATTCATTGCCCACGCCGGCGAGCACTTCCTGATGAAGCAGCACGTCGGCGACTTCCTCAGTGGCGCAGGCGAGCAGACGCTGCACGGCTGCCTGGGCATCGAAGTCGCCGCTCAGCACATCGAGCGCGGGGCGCGGGATGCGGCGGTCGCGTGCGAGCGACTGCGCGGTGTGCATGTGCGCGACGGGAACGCGGAAGCCAATGGCGAGGTATTCGGCATTCTCGATGACGATGCGCATGTTGGCGCGGGGCTGCTGCCAGCGCTCGCCGGGGCGGTAGATGTGCCAACTGCCATTCATGAGTAAATGAGTGGCGAGCGTGGCGCCGCCTGAGAAATGAATGAGCAGCCACTTGCCGCGCGACTCGACGCGGGTGACGATCTGGCCGGTGAGGGGCGTGTCGTCATGGAAGCGCGTGAGGAGCGGATAGGTGGAGCGGAATGCGGTGATGGGTTTACCAGAGAGCGCGCGGCTGAGTGCGCGCGCGGTGCGGAAGAGTGTGTCGCCTTCGGGCATGGCTTATTGCAGCTCCTCGGACTGGTGATCGCGGTGCGAGAGCGCAAGGGGAATGCGGCGCAGGTGCATGCCGAGCGGGCCAGCGTGGAAGCCTGCATCCATAAGGAAGCGGGCCATGGGATGCGCCGCGACGGGCTGGCCGTTGATGGTGGTGATGAGCACGCCCTGATGGCTGCCGGCGCGCATTCTCTGCTGGCCGCGGGCGCAGAGGAAATGCGCAAGGCCGGCGGCGGCCTGGGAGCGCTCGGGTTCATCGGCGGGAAGAAAGACGAGCAGGTTGGGATTATTGCGGCGGAGCCAGGCGGCGAGCTGCCCGTTGCGCAGAATGACCTCGGCGTAGACGGCGCGGGTGAGGATGCGCGGCGCTGACTCGGCGTCATCGTCCATGGGCGGCAGATCGGGCCAGCGCAGGACGGAACCGTAGGGGTTGGCGGGGTCGGCGGCGGAGAGCTGCACGAACTCGGGCTTGTCGTCGGGCGGCTCGGCGCGCAACTGGCGGAGCAAATCGACGGCGGCGGGCAACGCGAACTGCGCGGCGCCGAGGCCGGCGACGAAATAGCCGCGACGGATACGGCCGCTCTCTTCAAGCGCTTTGAGGACGCCATACACGGCGCTGAAGCCGCCGGGGATGTTTTCGGCGGCGGCGTGCTCGCGCATGAGGACGCCGTAGCGGTGGAGCAATTGTTGCGCGAGGGCGTGGCTGCGTTCGGTTGTTGTAGGCGCGGCGCTTCCCTGCAGCGCACGCACCGGCAGCAGCGACCAGCGGCCCTGGGCGGTGGGCGGCGTGGTGCGGCGGGAGCGAAATGCAGTGCCTGTTTGCAATCGACGCGGCGCGCGGGCGCTTTCGGGTTTGGCGATGTAGGCGCGCAGGGCGTGCAGCGAGTCGTTGGTGATGAGGCCGCGCCAGACGAGGCTCCAGAGCGCATCGATGGATTCGCCGGGATAGCCGCCACCGATGGCCTGATGCAGCGGGTCGAAGAAGCTGGCGCCGGAGGATTCGAGGACAGCGAGGAGTTGCTCCTCGCGCTCGGAGAGCGGCTCGGGCTGAGGCCGCTGCTGCAGGAGCAGGGGCAGCTTGTCGGCGAGGAAGAGGGCGATGCGGCCGTCGCGCTCGCCGAGCGGCTCGACGCCGGCCCATGCGACTTCGCCGGCGGCGATGAGGGTGTCGAGGTCGCCGGATGCGTAGTCGGCAATGCGGGCAGGGAGGATGGATGACTACAGCAGCGAGGCGGGCAGCGGCGCGCCCTGGAGGTTTTCAATGGTGTCGAGCAGGGCATGCAGATGGGCAGGGGCGC
>JAJYBT010000317.1 GCA_021778875.1 Acidobacteriota bacterium
CGCCTGACACGCAAACCCAGAGCCCGCCGCCGGGCACTCCAACGGCCTTTGGCACTGCCCCGGCGGTGGGGCCGGAGGTTTCGCCGGCGACCTTCAGGGAAGCGGAGAAGCTGGTGCAGGTGGAGATGACCGACACCGATCTTGCCGAGGCCGCACAGAACTGGCGGATGCAGATGGCTCCGCTGTATGAGCGGCGCGTGGGTCCGCGCAAGCTGGCCCTGGAGCCAACCCTGGCGCCCGCCACGCAATGGAATCCCACATTGCCCGGCATCGTTACGGGCAAGGCTGCTGACAACAGGTTTGTGCGCAGCGCAGACCGGCACACCCCTTTGCCCTCCAATGAGGACGACATTGCATTCGCCACCGTGACGCAGCTTTCGCGGTGGATTCAGAGCCGCGCATTGACCTCGGAACGGCTGACGGAAATCTACATTCGCCGGATTGAGCGCTTCAACTCCGAATTGCACTGCGTGATTACGCTGACGCGCGAGCATGCGCTGGAGCAGGCGCGGCAGGCGGACAAGGAAATTTCGGCGGGGCGGTATCGCGGTCCGCTGCACGGGATTCCGTGGGGCGCGAAGGATTTGCTGGATACGGCGGGGATTACCACGACCTATGGCGCGGAGCCGTTTCGTAATCGTGTGCCTGCGGTAGACAGCGCGGTGGTCGAACGGCTGAATGCTGCCGGGGCCGTGCTGGTTGCCAAGCTGAGCATGGGCGCGCTGGCGCTGAACGACATCTGGTTTGGCGGGCAGACGATGAATCCCTGGCTGCTGGAGGAAGGCTCGTCCGGCTCAAGCGCCGGTCCAGGGTCGGCGACAGCGGCGGGACTGGTGGGCTTTGCCATCGGCAGCGAAACGGGCGGCAGCATCGTGAGCCCGTCGATGCGCTGCGGCGTGACGGGCCTGCGGCCAACCTTTGGCCGCGTACCGCGCACAGGCGCGATGACACTGTGCTGGTCACTGGATAAGCTTGGCCCCATGACCCGCAGCGTTGAGGACGCCATGCTGGTGCTCAACGCTATCTCCGGGCCGGATGCGGGCGACCTTGCCAGCGTGCCGAGCACGCTGGACTTCAGCGCATCGGCCAGCGTTGCCGGTTTGCGGGTGGGGTATTTTCCGCAGTGGATGAAGGAGAGCCCCGCGACCGATGTGGACCGGGCAGCGCTGGAAACCGTGAAGAAACTGGGCATGAAAGCCGTTGAAGTGTCACTTCCCGACTGGCCTTACGACTCGCTCAACCTGATCTTGTTCGCCGAGTCGGCGGCAGCGTTTGAAGATCTGACGCTGAGCCACCAAGTGGACGAGTTGAAGGCCCAGGTGCCTGACGCGTGGCCCAACGTCTTTCGCCAGTCACGATTTCTGTCCGCGGTGGACCTTGTGCAAACCGACCGGATGCGGCGCAAGGTTGCGCAGGAGATGGCGAGAGTGTTTGCCGATGTGGATCTGCTGCTGGTTCCTTCTCTGCGCGACGAGATGCTTGTGATTTCAAACAATACGGGGCATCCGTCGCTGACGTTGCGCGCTGGATTTGTTGAGGTGTCGGAAGCGCGCAGCGACTGGGCGCCGGACCCGAAGCACCCGCTGCCGAAGTTTTCCACTCCGCGCCGCGTGCCGCATGGCGTGACGCTTATCGGCCGCCTGTTCGGCGAGGGCACTTTGGCTGAGGCAGGCCTGGCGCTGGAGAGCGCATTCGGCGTGGCCGCGGAGCGCCCGCCGCATTTCAGGGTTTGAATTCCAACGCGGATTGACTGGCGCGAACTCTCCGGTGTCCCCGGAAAGCTCGCGCCAATCCGTATCGCAATCAGCCGCTGCGTTACGCCGTATTGTTCAGTGCGTCGACGCGAGCTGCACTGCCTCTGCCTGCGATGAGCGTTCACGCTCCTGGGCAATGGCTTCTAACATGGCGTCGTTGTCTGAATACTTGAACGACTCGAGTTGGCGTGCCTGCGCCACACTCTGCTCGACACGCGCCAACAGCGCGAGGTCGGCCTTGGTGACCGGCCGGAGACCCTTTGCCTGAAGGCGGTTGAGAATTTCGCTCTCGCTCAGTGTTCCGCTCTCAGGCGCCGCTTTTACGAATTCGATGGCTTTGGACGCGCACACTTCGCCGTCGTGGCGGGCGATGCCGACCAGTCCTGTGCTGGCCTTTCTTGCCCAGCCCGTAACATAGCGGCCCGGCATGACGGTCCCAGTCTCCGCATCCCACACTTCATAGTGTGGATCGCGGGAGTCCGCCGGGTGGGGCTCAGTGGCGTAGCCGTCCGGCCCCATGGGCAGGCCGATACCGGGATCATGGGCGTCACCGATGGCAAAGATGAGCGTGTCGATGTCGAGGGTGACACGCCTTTCTGTTTGCACGGCCGAGGTGCTGCCATCGGCCTTGAGGACGAGATCATTCTCCGCCACTTCCAGCCGGGCAATTCTGCCGTTCGCATCCGGCAAAATTGCGGTGGGCGATGACAGAAAACGGAATGAAAGTTGTGGAGGAGCAAAGACAAAGCCTGGGGCCTTCAGTTTGCGGAAGTGCTCCTCGTAGATCTTTTCCGGCGAGACGTCCTGATTGCAGCGGGCGCATGGCTCCTTCACCCGTTCCAGTTCCGCGGCCAGTGCGTCGCGGTCGATGTTCTGCTCGACGTGCTCGATTTCCTTCTGGTCAAACTTGATTTCCAGCGGTCCACGACGGGCAATGATTGTCACGCTCTCGGTCTTTCGACCGGGTGCATCCACGAGGAGCCAGCGCGCTATGTCGATTGCGACGTTGCCCATGCCGACGATGGCGATGTGCCTGCCCGTAGAGAAGTCCATTCCGGTGTACGGGGGCAGCAGGTTGTAGTCGTACACGAAGTCTTTGGCCGCGTAGACGCCCTTCGCATCTGCTCCGGGCAGGCCGAGCTTGCGCGCACCCTGCGCGCCGCAGGCAAAAACGATTGCCGCCGGGCGCATGGACTCAAGGTCTTCGAGCGTGATTTCGTAGGAGTTGCCCACCAGAACATTGCCGAAGTAATGGACGTTTGGCAAGGCCAGGACCTGGGAGAACTGCTTGCGCAGGCCACCCTTCATTTTTTCCTTGAGAGGATAAATACCGTATTCAGCAAGACCGCCGGGCTTGATATCCCGGTTAAATAAGAAAACGTCATAACCGGCCAACGCAATTTGCCGAGCCGCAAACATGCCTGCGGGCCCGGCTCCCACCACAAAGATGCCCTTCAAACGACACCTCCTTCTGCGCTATTTTCGGCGCGATGTACATTTTACTCGCGCGCACGCATAGGTTGTGAAGGGCGTCACGAGGCAGGGGTTGCTTGACCCGGGCATTTTTCCGGGCGAAACGATTGGGACGAAGGCATCGGACAGAATGGCGGCTCAATGGCCGGGCTTGATTTCCCCGTCTTGTGGAGCATCTGAAGCGGAGGGCGATTCCAGGGCCCCTGGAGCAGGCTCTGCCTCGACCGACTGTGCTGTCACCGGCTCCGCCGGCGAGGATTCCGGCGTTTCACTTCTCTCCTTTTTGAAGAGCGCATCGACGCGGTAACCGGCCAGAGCCACGGTGGCCAGGGCTTCCTCGACGGTTCCGCTCATCTGCTCCACCGCCGCGCGGGTGGGCAAAACCTGGCTCGCAAGTCGCAGCAGAGTTGGAAGATGGAGCCACCAGAGGAGTTCCTCGTAGAACTCGCGAACGAGGTACGTGTGTCCCTCGGCATCATGGACGCCGGTTAGCCAGCGCACATCCGGGTCAAGCCAGAGGCTTGGCAGCAGGCCGACAACTTCGTCGCCGGAATCCGCTTCCGCGCCTACAGGCTGCACGGGAGCGGCGGGTTCCATTGTGGCGTCTGGCGGCACGGCTGCGAGAGCGGGCGCTTCAGGCGTTTGCGGGGCGACTTCTGGAACCGCTTCGCCCGGTTCTCCTGGGCCGGCACCGGCCAGCAACAGAACTTTGATGCGGGCCGCTGCACGCCAGCACTCTTCGCCTTCAAATCCAAGGGCGCTGAATGCCTGGGCAAAGGGCTCGCGGAGGCGAAGACGGTCAAAGATATCCAGCGCGACGCGCTCAGGCTTGTCTGCGTCAATGGACTCGGCGAGCAACTGGAGCACACACCAGCCGAGCACGGGGCCCCACATGGCAGTGGCCGTGAACTGCGGGCTGGCGCTGGGCAGCATGCGGCGCGCGGCGGAGGTCCAAGGCGCGGGCGCAAGCGCTTCGACCACGGGAATGCGCAAGGCCGCGCCGAGACGCTCGCGGAATGCAGGGCCCATGAGGTCCGGGTTGACGGGCGCAGGCGCGCCGGCCGGCCTGGATGCCGCACTGCGCGAAAGCCAGGCAGCTTGCGCCGCACGGAGGAAGGCTTCGCAGCGGCTCCAAGACAGCTCATACAGCGCACGGCGGTCATGCGCGAGCTTTCTCTCTTCCCCTGTTCCCGCTGCGCGAGGATGACCGGCCAGGTCGGCGAGCATGCGCACAACGCTCGAATCCAACTGCTGGCGCAGCGCATCATGTACGGGCTGCAGCTCCAGATTGACCAGCTCGTCTTCAAGATTGGAAACACCGCGCCCGTTCAGGTACTCGCACAGCTTGTCCCAGGGCGCTTGCGCGGTGGGGTAAAGCTCGCGCCAATCGAGATAGACGTGGCACTGGTAGGCGTGCAGATCGAGCGTCATTCCACGCTCGGCCAGGTCACTTGCGCGGCGCAGGTATTCAAGGCCGGTAAGCGAGTCACGGAAGGCCATGATCGCGCCGGAGCTTCCGTTGATGCCGAGTCCCTCACTGAGCCTGCGCTGACGCAACTGCGCGGCGCCTTTGTCAGCATAGGCCACTGAGAAATCGATGGTTCCATGCGCTGTGCCGAAGCGGTTGTTATAGACCACCAGCGCACGCTCGGAGCCGCTGCGGTTGGAGTAAGCAAAG
>JAJYBT010000318.1 GCA_021778875.1 Acidobacteriota bacterium
GCAAAATCGTCACGAGTTCTCAGCCTCTCTTGCCAAACTTTCCATCAGTCCGCTGCCGTCCCCGCCAGCAAAGGCGAAGCCTGATGCCGCTTCAGATCATTCAATCCCGGGCTGTACCGGCCCAGCGTTCCAGAGGTGAACAGCCCATCGTGTGAGGGAGCGATCACGGCTGCTCCGGTGAGCGCGGCAACGGGCACAAATCCGGGCTCGGTTGTCACGTCGTTGCCGCCGAAAAGATTGAGCCGGTCGAGTTTGTATGCGGGCACGAGGCGCTCGATTTCGTCCAACACCGCGAGTGGGTCAAAGGGACTGAGCTTCGGCTCGAGTCCGTTGGCAGCCAGCCACACGGCGTGGCGGTCCGCCTCGCCGGCCTGGACGCCGCGCGATTGGCCCAGGTCAGCCGTGACGCCTGCCGAACCGAAGGGCACCAAGGTTTTGACGTCGACGCCCATGGCACCAGCTAGACGGACGAGAATTTCGAAGTCCGGCTTCACACCGGCTCGGTCCGCTGCTTTACGAGCCAGTTGAACATCGCCGAAAGTGTTCGTCACAGTGCCAGATTTTTCGTAAAGGCTGGTGGCAGGAAACACGACGTCAGCAACGGCTGCTGTCTCGGTGAGGAAGATGTCCTGCACGATGACGAAGGTGTTCTTCAATGCCGCTGCGTTCAGACCCGGCTTGGCAAGCGGGTTGGCTCCCATGACAAGCAATGCGGCAAGGTCGCCTGTGGCGGCTGCGGCGAACATGTCTGGCAGCGCCTTGCCTGGCGTGGCGGGCATGCCGGCGTACTCCGCAGAGAATGCACCGGGCGCGGTTACCGGAACGTAGCCCGGCAGCCGGTCGGGGAGCAGGCCCATGTCGGCCGCGCCGCGCGAGTTGGCATGGTCGCCGAGGAAGGCAAAGCGCACATGATTGCGCTCGAGGCCCCACTTCACCAGCGCTTCAAGCTCCGCGCCGGCATACTCCTGACCAAGAATGACGAGCAGCGATTCCTCGGCCAGCAGGACGTCGCGGAATGTGGGGTAGGCAATTTCCTTGTCGTTGCCGCCGAAGTATGCGGCAAGTGAAGAGTAGCCGCCTGCCGGGAGCCTCAACACAGCCTTTGCCTGGCGCTCCAGCTTGATCTGCGCAGTATTTGCCACATACAGGCGCGCGCGATTCAGCCGCACATTGGTGCGCAGGTTCCACGCGAGAAGCGGGTGCTCTTCGGTGGGATTGCCGCCGACGAGCAGGATCGCCGGGGCTGTTGCGGTGTCGCGGAGGCTGGCCGCGCGTCCCTGGCTGCCTGCAAGAGCGCGGGCAAAGCCTGCATAGTCCGCGGTGCGCTCGTGGTCAATGTTGTTGGTCTGGAGCACGGTGCGCGCGAACTTCTGCAGCAGGTAATTTTCTTCGTTGGTGGTCAGATTGGAGCCGATGACACCGATGGCACCGCCGCCCCTGCTGTCACGAATTTCCTTGATTCTGCCGGCGGCAAAGCGCAGCGCGTGCTCCCAGGTGGCGGGCTCGAGCTTGCCACTGGCATTGCGCACGAGAGGCTTGTTCAGCCGCTCGGGGTTCTCGACAAAGTCAAAGCCGAAGCGGCCCTTGGCGCAGAGGAAGTCGTTGTTGATGCCGCTCTTGTCGCGATTGTCGGCGCGGATAATCTCAGAGCCGTCGTTGGACTGGCGGACGCCGAGCGTAACTTTGCAGCCGTCGGCGCAATGCGTACAGACGGTGGAGACGTGGTTCATTTCCCAGGGCCGCGTCTTGTAGCGATAGCTGCCGCTGGTCAGCGCTCCCACAGGGCATACGTCAATGCACATGCCGCACTGCTCGCAGTCCAGGGTGTCGCCACCGTTGGGCGCGATGACGGAACTCGATCCGCGATTCTGGACGCCGAGCGCCCATACATCCATGCCTTCACCGCACATGCGGATGCAGCGATAGCAGAGAATGCAGCGGGGGCGGTCATAGAACACTGCTGGCGACCACTGCTGTTCCTCGCGGTGCTGCTTGGCCTCGGCGTAGAGGCTCTCGCCCGCGCCGTACTTGAAGGTCATGTCCTGCAGTTCGCACTCGCCGCCAGCATCACACACCGGGCAATCGAGCGGATGGTTGCCCAGCAGCAGCTCGATGGTAGCCTTGCGCGCCTGGGCGATCTCTGCCGACTCGGTAATGAAGACCTGGCCCTCGGCCACAGTGGTGGTGCAGGCGGTTTGCAGCTTGGGCACCTTTTCCTGGCGCACGACGCACATGCGGCAGGCAGCCTGCAGGCTGAGTCCGGGGTAGTAGCAGAAGGCGGGAATTTCGATGCCCGCCTTGCGGCACGCGTCAATCAGCAGCGTCCCAGCGGGAGCCGTCAGCTTCTTTCCATCGACAGTGAACGTTACGTCTGCCATGCGTCTCCAGCGCCCCTTACACTACGGCCACTTCTACGTGTTTGGCGAACGGGCAGGGCTTGCCATTCAAGTGGTCCTCGAACTCCTTGCGGAATTTTTTCACAAAGCCCAGCGTGGGCATGGCCGCGGCATCGCCGAGCGGACAGAAGGTGCGGCCCAGCATGTTTTCAGCCAGATATTGAATGTTGTCGATGTCCTTGACCGTGCCGAATCCTGCATGGAAGCGGGTCAGCGACTTCTTGAGCCAGTCTGTTCCCTCGCGGCAGGGGATGCACCAGCCGCAGCTCTCATGCTGATAGAAGCTGATGGTTCGCAGGGCAAATTCGACGATGCAGGTCTGGTCGTCAATGACGACGACGCCGCCGGACCCGAGCATGGAGCCTGCCTTGCCGACCTGGTCAAAATCCATGCCGAGGTTCTCGATTTCTTCGGGGAGCAGGACGGGGGTCGAAGAGCCGCCGGGCACGACGGCCTTCAGCTTGCGTCCGCCGCGTACGCCGCCTGCCACGTCGTAAATGATTTTTTTCAGGTTGTAGCCCATGGGCAGTTCGTAGACGCCGGGCCGCTCGACGTGACCGCTGACACCGAAGAGGCGTGTTCCACCATTGCGCTCCGAGCCGACGGCCGCATAGGCTGCGCCGCCCATTGAAATCACATGCGGAACGGTGGCAATGGTCTCAGCATTGTTGATGACCGTGGGTCCGCCGTAGAGGCCGACTACGGCAGGGAACGGCGGCTTGATGCGCGGCACGCCACGCTTGCCTTCAAGAGACTCCATGAGCGCCGACTCTTCGCCCACTTCATAGGCGCCGGCGCCGCTCTGCGTGATGACCTGGAACTCCGTATCGGAGCCGAAGATGTTTTTGCCGAGGAAGCCCCTGGCGTAGGCATCGGCGACCGCCTTTTCCATGATTTCGAGGAGATAGCGATACTCGCCGCGCAGGTAGATGAAGCCCAGCTTTGCGCCGATGGCGAGGCCCGCGATGATGGTTCCCTCAATGACCGCGTGGGGATCGTGCAGAAAGATCAGGTGGTCCTTGCAGGTACCGGGCTCGCTTTCGTCGCCGTTTACCAGCACGTATTTGGGCTTGGCGCTCTGTTTGGGCACAAAAGACCACTTCAGACCAGTGGGAAATCCCGCGCCGCCGCGGCCACGGAGGTTGCTGGCCTTCATTTCATTGATGATCCAGTCCGGTCCCTGGTCGAGGCACTTCTTCGCGGACTCATAGCCGCCGAGTTCGACGTAACGATCGATATTGGCCGCGCCCTGGCCGAAGCGCCGGGTCACGATCTTGACTTCATCGGGATGCGAGACGAGCCTAGGCATGGGAGACCGTCCCTTCCTCTTTCGCTTTGCCGCGATAATTGGCCAGTATGCCGTGCACGCTGTCGGGAGTGAGCTCGTCGTGAAAGTCGTAATTTACTTGGATGGCAGGCGCCCAGCAGCAGGCCCCGATGCACTCGACTTCTTCGAGAGAGAAGAGGCCGTCGGGCGTTACGCCCTTGTGTCCGACGCCGAGCTCATCCTGAAAGCGCTCGAAGAGGTCATAGGCTCCGCGCAACATGCAGCTGATGTTGGTGCACACCTGCACATTGAATTTGCCGGCCGGCTTGAAGCGCAGCATGGAGTAGTAGGTGGCCACGTTGCGCACCTCCAGCTCGGTGATGCCGATGCGCGCGGCAACTTCGGCAATCACGGCGTCGGAGAGATAGCCGATCTCGTCCTGCGCGTAGAGCATCATGGGAACGAGCGCCGAGCGGCGCACCGGGTACTTCTGAACCAGCGCATCGAAGCGGGCTGCCAACTTTGGCGAAAAGATGGTCATGGTTTCATTGCTCACTGCATCAACTCCCTTGCCCATGCTTCAGCCGCCAAATCCATTTCTTCCTCACCATTTCCTGATCGTAGCCGCCCTGCTTCGGTCAGCTCCAGCGATCCGCTCCGCTCATTTTCACGCAGCCATGTTACCTGTGGCCCGCTGCGCCGCAAATCCAGCCATCTGTCGGCGTGGCGCACTGTGATTCTCTCTTCGCCCAGCTCTACGGTCGCCTGGCGGTCGCCGTTCAATCCATGCGCCGCGGTGTAGCTGCGGAGCAGGGAAGCGAGCGACACCCACAGCTCCCCGTATAACTGCTCGGTGGCGACCACTAGCGGTCAATCTCCCCGAGCACAATGTCGATGGACCCGATGACCGCCACGACGTCGGCGAGCATCCTGCCCTTGCACATGGTTTCAAGCGCCTGCAGCGTGGCAAACGAAGGGTAGCGCATGTGCACGCGGTAGGGTTTGGCCGTGCCGTCCGAAACAACATAGTAGCCAGTCTGTCCATGGCCCGCTTCAATGCCCTGGTATACCTCGCCGGCGGGCACGTTGAAGCCTTCGGTAACGATTTTGAAGTGATGGATCAGCGCCTCCATCTGGGTCTTCATCTTTTCGCGGTCGGGAAGAACGATCTTGGGCGCGTCAGCCTTGACGGGGCCTTCCGGCATTCCGTCGAGCGCCTGCTGGATGATCTTCACGCT
>JAJYBT010000319.1 GCA_021778875.1 Acidobacteriota bacterium
CCAAGGTAGCCTACTTCGTTCTCCACCTGGACCATCAACACAGTCTGATCGGCGGCATCGCGCTCATGCAGGTGCGCCATCAGCGTGGCGAATGCGAGGCTGTCGCAGCGGGCGGTCTCCTCAGCCAATGGAGACAGAATCTCAAGTGGCAGGCCCTGTGCGGAGAGGACGCGGGGAAAGCGCTTTGTATCTGCCAGCACCCACGCGGGCGCGTACTCTGAGAAGGCGTTCTTCCAGCTTCCGAACCAGAGAAAGACCAGGTGCATGTGCTGCTGCCGCGCCACGTCGATCCAGTGGTCCGGAATGGAGAAGTCAAAGTGCCCTTCCTGCGGCTCAATCTGATTCCAGGCCACCGGCATCAGCACGGTGTTGAAGTGCATCTGCGACAGCCGGGGCAAAATCGTATCGGCCTCGGCTGCCGTGCCTGCGGAGGAGTTGCCAAGCTCGCCGCCGAGCACCAGGAATGGCTTGCCATGCACCAGCAGTTGCGAGGCGCCGTTTTGCATGCGCACTACGGGGAGATCCTGAGCCTGCACGCAAGCCACGGAGGCAAGTCCGCAAAGAAGTACCAACACAGCGCTTCTGGCTTGAAAGTTCATCGTTATCTCCCTCGGTAATCAACGCGCAAATAGGCTCAACGGGATGGCATCGCCCATGGCCTTGTACCCGGCCGGGGACGGATGCAGATGATCTCCGCAATCGTAAGCCGGAAGCAGGTGGTCTGGATGCGCCGGATCGCGAACGACCTTATCAAAATCGAGAACGGCATCGAAGTGTCCCGGCGTACGAATCCACGCGTTCACGGCAAGGCGGTCTGCTTCGTTGGCCGGCTCCGGGTGGTAGTAGTCCGATCCCGTGTAAGGCGTAATCGTTGCGCCGATGACGCGGATGCCATGGGCGTGGGCCCGCGCTACGATCTGCTGGTACGCACCCAGAATCCGTTGCACCAGCGCGGCGTGTTCCTCGGGTGTCGCGTCCCCTTTGCGCGCCAGCGCGCCCAGGTCGTTGACCCCTTCCAGAACGATGAGCCAGCGCACACCCGCCGGTGCGAGTACATCGCGATCCAGTCGCGCAAGGGCGTTCGGCCCCAGCCCGTCGGTGAGCAGATGATTGCCGCCAATGCCCTGGTTGGAGACGCCGATGTTTCGTGTTGCGGGCGACTGCTGCAGGCGCCGCGCCAGCACATCGGTCCAGCGATCATTGCCGTTGGTCGTCGCTCCGTGGCCATCGGTAATGGAATCGCCAAGGGTAACTACCGATCCGGCTCCGCGACCGGCCTGCACATCGACCTCGGAGAGCTGGTACCAGTGGTCCACCCTGGCGGCGCCATCGAGTACGGGCGCGGCCACCGCATCGCCATGCACATAGTAGGAGGTGGCGCGCGATCCCGGATGGCCGGATTCGCGGGATGGAGGCTCGTCGAGATGGAAGGTCACCGCCAGGTCCGACAGCTGCGGGACGGGGTAGGGAATCGGATCCGACACGTACTCGGCACCCGGCGGCACCAGAACATCGCGCTGTCCGTTGAACGTGAGAGCGCGGTCGGTAGCGGCGTCGATTGTGGACGAGCCGGGGGCCAGCGGGTGGGCGATGTGTACCGCGGTGAAGTGCAGCGCCTCGGTTCCGAAGGCATTGGAGAGATGCACGCGCAGCATGGGTCCGCCCGCGGAGAGGTGAACGATCTGGCGCACCGTTGCATCGCGCAGGTCATCGGCGGGCAGTGCGTTCTGCGGCTCCGGGATCTGCTGGGATGTTCCCCAGGAGGCCACCCACGTGTTTTGCGGTTTTCCTTGTGCCGCGCATGCGGCTGCGGCAGCAAGCGCGAGGACGGGCAGCAGGACAGCTCGAAATTTTGGTGTGGAATGCATGGCGAAAGATTTAGTATGGGGCGCGAAGTAAATCGCTTTTTGCAAGCAAGCTTATCAGCTTGAGGGAGGGTTGCGTGCGGATTCGATCTGGAATATCTCCTTGCCTGGTGGGTTTCGCCGTGGCCTTGGCCGCCTCGTTGGCTGGCGTGGCGCAGACCTCCGCGCCCGCTTCCACCGCTGCACCGGTGACGTTTACCGCCGAGCAGGACCACCAGAACATGATGGACCAGCTTGGGATCAAGGCGCTGCGTCCGGGGCCAAGCGGGGATGAAAAGGCTCCGAACCACGCCAACTACGATGAGTCGCAGGCAAACCCGTACCCGAATCTTCCCGATCCGCTGACGATGCAGAACGGCGCAAAGGTTACGACGGCGCAGATGTGGTGGCAGCAGCGCCGCCCGGAACTGCTCGATATGTTTTCACAGTATGTGTATGGCCGCGTGCCGAAGGATGTGCCGGCGGTGAAGTGGACGGTGAAGGCCGTGGATCATGAGCGGATTGGCTTTAATCCGGTGGTCGCAAAGGACCTGATCGGCACGGTGGATAACTCGTCATATCCGCTCATCCGCGTGCAACTGCACATGACGCTGGTGACTCCGGCGAATGCGCATGGGCCCGTGCCGGTACTCATCCTGTTTGGCCGGGCGGGCTTTCCGGCTCCCAATGAGCCGTCTGGCGACGAACTGGAACGCATCAATCAGGCGTGGAAGGAAGTTCTTATCCGGCAGGATCCGTCGTTGCAGACTGTCCTTGAGCAGCACCCGGCGTGGCAGCCGGTCAAGGCTACACCGTTCCAGTTTCCGCAGCTGAATGAGGATGGCGGCCTGCCGAACACCTGGCAGTTGATTGCCGACGGATGGGGCTTTGCCCTGCTGGACCCTACGAGCGTGCAGGCAGATGACGGAGCAGGCATGACGCGCGGCATTATCGGCCTGGTGAACAAAGGACAGCCGCGCAAGCCGGACGACTGGGGCGCGCTGCGTGCCTGGGCCTGGGGCGCGTCCCGCGCGCTGGACTACCTTGGAACCGATCCGGCGGTGGATGCGAAACACGCGGGCATTGAGGGCGTCTCCCGTTACGGCAAGGCTGCGCTTGTCACGATGGCCTACGATCCGCGATTTGCTATGGTGCTTGTTGGCTCCTCCGGCAAAGGAGGCGCTACGCCGTTGCGGCGTAACTACGGCGAGGCGGTGGAGAGCCTGACCGGCGGCGAGTACTACTGGATGGCCGGCAACTTTATGAAGTATGGCGCCTCGAACGCCGTCTTTGGCGCCATGCACCCGGGCGACATTCCGGTGGACTCCAATGAGCTGATTGCGCTGTGCGCGCCACGGCTTACGTTTATCAGCTACGGAATTCCGGCGAAGGGTGATGCGCACTGGCTGGATCACGAGGGCAGCTTTATGGCGACCGTGGATGCGAGCCGCGTTTGGGAGTTGCTGGGGGCGAAAGGACTCGGGGTGCAGCAGGACTACCACGCTGCGAAGATGCCGCCGGTAAACCAGGGGCTGCTGGAAGGAAGGCTCGCGTGGCGGCAGCATGATGGCGGGCACACCGATGCTCCGAACATGCGCTACTTCATTGCGTGGGCCGACAAGTTCATCGGCCACAGCGCGCCTCATCCGTAGCCTGCTGGAGCAAGGGCCGGAATTGAAGATGGCGGATTCGTTCTTGTCTTCAATTCGTGTACCGGAGAAGCCAGTGTTGTCTAAGAATGGGGACGCATCGAGTCCATGACGTTGCGCAGGGAGCGGACATCCTCTTCCAGCAGCTCATAGCGAAGGAACTCTGCGTCCTTCTGCTGTCCCAATCCGATGCCGCGATCGCGGTAGCCGGCAGGGCTCGCCACCGGCCTGCGCAGGGATGCGTGCAGTTCTGTGGCGCCGGTGGTTTGCAGCAGCTCTGCCGCATTGCGAGGATGGATGCCGCTGCCAGCCATGATGCGAATGCGGTTGCCAGCCCGGCGAACCAGGCGCGCAATCTGTTCTGCGCCGGATAGCGCCGTCGGCATTCCGCCGGAGGTGAGGATACGGTGTGCGCCGGTGGCGATGACATCTTCGCAGGCCGCTTCCAGATCGGGCGTCAGATCGATGGCGCGATGAAAGGTGACCTGCATGGGCTGGGCCAGCTTCACCAGCTCTGCCGTGCGCGAAATATCCACCTTGCCGTCTGTTTGCAGCATGCCGAGAACCACGCCATTGGCACCAAGGCACCCGGCATGGAGGATATCGGCCTGCATGATGTCAAACTCCTGAGGGGAATACGACACGTCACCGCCACGCGGGCGAATCATGACAAAGAGATCGATGGAGATGGCGGAGCGCACTGCCTGGATGAGCCCTGCGCTGGGAGTAATGCCGCCCTCGATCAGGTCGCTGCATAGCTCCACACGGTTTGCTCCGCCACGTTCCGCGGTCACCGCCGAGGCCAGAGAATCGACGCAGATCTCCAGAATCATGAGCCATCCATTCCGCTTCCGCCAGAGCGTCGCGGCTCAGGCGACCGATTCGAGCCGACTCGCCCTGAGTAGCTCTGATGGTTGTAGCGCAGGAAGAATTGTACGGGACGGCCGACGGTGCAGACGCGTTGCCGGAAAGATGGCTGAACTGGACGCACGAACTCACGGTCTGCGACCGTTTTGCGTTGGCTGAATTGCGGGGTGATTTGGTGGACCTGATCGGGATCGAACCGATGACCTCTTCCATGCCATGGAAGCGCGCTCCCAGCTGCGCCACAGGCCCACGTACGGGGGATGCAACTTCTTTATTGTCTCCGCTTCGGCGGGATTCGTCAAACACCCGGCTTTGATTGCATGTCCGGCGCATCCGAACGGGCAATGGCGGGGTGTGTGCCATCCTGCTGCGTCGCCGCGGCGAGGGGCTTTGGCCGCGGAGGAAACACACGTGACCGGGAACACTTTGGGGGGTGTCTGGTGTCTAAGAGAATAGAGCGCGTGGAACCGGAAGCCTTTAAATGGTGGTTTCACCTCCCGCGCATGTCAGGCACAGAATCTCCG
>JAJYBT010000320.1 GCA_021778875.1 Acidobacteriota bacterium
GACATCGGCGCGCGCGTGAAGAAGGACGCATTGCTGGCGGTCATCGACACGCCGGAAGTGGACCAGCAGCTGCATCAGGCCGAGGCCGACCTTGCCACCGCCGATGCCAATGCCAACAACGCCCGCATCCAGGCCGACCGCTATACCGGCCTCGTCAAATCCAACGCCGTCTCCCGCCAGGACACCGACACCTACGTCAACCAGGCCGCCGCCACCGCCGCCGCCGTCAAATCCGCGCAGGCCAATGTGGACCGCCTGCGCCAGTTGCAGTCGTTCGAAAAAATCTACGCGCCCTTCGACGGCGTGGTCACCGCGCGCAACATCGACATCGGCCAGTTGATCGACCCGGGCGCGGGCAAAGAGCTGTTCCACATGCAGGCCATCCAGACGCTGCGCGTCTACACCAACGTGCCGCAGCTCTACGCGCAGACCGCCAAAGTCGGCGCAAAAATCAGCCTCGCCTTCCCCGAGCATCCCGGCCAGACCTTCACCGGCACGCTTGTCCGCACCGCCAAGGCCATCGACCCCGCCAGCCGCACCTTGCTGGTTGAAATCGACGTGGACAACCGCGACGGCAAGCTGCTCCCCGGCTCGCTCGCCCAGGTCCACTTCAAGACCCCCGGCGCCGCGCCCACCTTCGTCGTGCCCGCCGCCGCGCTCATCTTCCGCCGCGAAGGTCTGCAGCTGGGCACCGTCGTCCACGGCAATATCGCCCACCTCGTCCACGTCGTCATCGGCGAGGACGACGGCGCCAACGTGCAGATCATCAGCGGCATCAGCGCCACCGACCGCGTGATCCAGGATCCGCCCGACTCGCTCATCGAGGGCGAAAAGGTCGCCCCGGTGAACAGCCAGAACGACGCGGGAGGCAAGTAGGCATGCGGAGCGCGCCCACCTCAAACCCATCGGGTGCCCCAGGTCTCGCTTCTGAGACCCGCAACGACTCCCCGGGTGCCCCACGTCTCGCTTTTGAGACCTGGGAAACTAACCAGTTCCGCGTACCCGAGTTCTCGCTTTTGAGACCTGGGATCTTCATCCTCGCCTCCCTCACGCTTCTCGCCGGCTGCAAGCCCGTCGGCCCCAACTACAACCGCCCCACCTACCAGCCGCCCGCTGCCTACAAGGAAGCCGGCGCAGCCGCTGTCGTTCCGCCGCCCAGCCCCGCCGGTGGCGCATGGCAGCCCGCCACGCCCTCTGACGGCATGCTCCGCGGCAAGTGGTGGCAGGTCTACAACGACCCGCAGCTCAACCGGCTCGAAGACCTCATCGCCACCAACAACCAGAGCCTCCAGAGCGCCGTTGAGACCTACCTCGCCGTCCGCGACCAGGTTGCCGCCACACGCGCCCAGCTCTATCCCACGCTCGGCCTCGGCTCGTCCTATACGCACAGCAAGCTCTCCGCCAATCGCCCTCTCAGCCCGGCGGGCAGCCCCAGCCAGTTCAACGACCTCGTGCTCGCCGGCCAGGCCAGTTGGGAACCCGACTTCTTCGGCCGCATCCGCCGCACCATCGAGGCTGCCCGCGCCGGCGCCCAGGCCAGCGCCGCCGACGTCGCCATCGTCGATCTCGCCCTCCACGCTGAAATGGCCTCCGCCTACTTCGACCTGCGCGGTCTCGACTCCCAGACCCGCCTTCTGCAGGACACCGTCACCACGCTCGAGCAGCAGCTCGACCTCACCCAGCGCCTGCTCGATGGCGGCATCGGCACCGCCGCCGACGTCGCCCTGGCCCGCACCCAGTTGGAAAACGTCCGCGCCCAGCTTGTCGATGTGGGCGTCGCCCGCGCCCAGTACGAACACGCCATCGGCGCGCTCGCCAACCTCGACCTCTCCACCTTCAGCATTCCGCCCTCGCCGCTCGACGGGCCGCTGCCCAGAATCCCCCTCGGCGTGCCCTCGCAACTGCTCGAGCGCCGCCCCGACATTGCCGCCGCAGAGCGCCGCGCCGCCACGGCCAACGCCCAGATCGGCATCGCCGTCAGCGCCTTCTACCCCACCATCAGCCTCGGAGGAACCGGCGGCTTTGAAAGCGCCCACGGCGGCACATGGATTCAAAGCCCAAGTTCCCTGTGGAGTCTGGGCGCACAAGCAACGGAGTTGCTCTTCGACGCCGGCCAGCGCCACGCCCTCACCAGCCAGGCGCGCCACGCCTATGAGGCCCAGGCCGCCAGCTATCGCAACACCGTCATCACTGCCTTCCAGGACGTGGAAGACCAGCTCTCCAGTCTCCGCATCCTCCAGCAGGAATCCGGCGTGGAAGATCGAGCCGTCGCCGCCGCGCAGCAGTCCTTCGACCTCTCCAATCAGCGCTACAAAGGCGGCGTCACCAGCTACCTCGAAGTCCTCACCACTGAAGCCACCCTGCTCCAGAACCAGCGCACCGCCATCGACCTCGAAACTAGGCAGTTCGCCTCAAGCGTCGCCCTCATCCGCGCCCTCGGCGGCGGATGGGATGCAAGCCAGTTGCCTAAATAATGAAGAAGAAGGAACCGCTTCCAAAGAAAAGCTGAATCAATGATGCTGCCGATCGACTGGGCGTCAGACTTTCGACGGCAAAGGCAGAACGCGCAAACGAATGCGGTTTGGATCGATGGTGAGTAATGCGCCCTCTTCCAACTCGACAGTCATTTGCAGGAGAGCGGCAATGACCTGCTTCCCGATCACGTCGAGGCTCAGATCCTCGGCGCGAATTTGCGCGACGCTGGGCTTCTCGCCGTGTGTGACAGCGAGAATTGCGCTGAAGTCGAGGTCGTGTGTAAGCACCACGTAGTGATTCACCTTGGCGTAAGCCATGATCTCCGAGTCCAGTGCGTTGGCCTCTCCAATCGTCGACCAATGCGTCGCCTCGATGCCCGCGTTGACCAGCAGGCTCACCCAGCGCGGAGAAAGGTTCATATCGACGAGCAGCTTCATGCCGTAGCCAGCACAACCTCGCGTTCTTCAGCAAGCCACGCGGCGTAGCGAAGCGCCTGCATTACGTCCTCTCGCTCCAGATAGGGGTAGCTGGCGAGGATTTCGTCAACGCTGTGCCCAGCTCCGATCTGCCCGACAATCATGCCAACTGTAACGCGCATCCCGCGAATGCACGCCTTGCCGCCCATCACGTCTGGATTTTGTGTGATGCGATTCAGTTGTCCCATGCGCCGCTCCTTTTCGAGCCTCACTGTCATGGTAGCGGCTTGACAGCCGCAATTCAAAACAACTTTGGGATTGAGAACAGTCGGACCGGCGCCTTCCTTTCCCCTGTTCCCTGCTTTCTACCGCGTCACCTCCGCCTCGGCTGCGTGGCTGTAGGCCGCCGCCGGCACCTCCGCCAGCGGCAATCCCGGCCCCTCCCACATCAGCCGCGGCGAGCCCGGACTGGCAAAGTGCAGTCCCTCCATGCGAAAAAGATGCTTGCCCGCATGCAGCCCCAGCGAGCCCCGCGCATAGCGCGCCGCATTGCCCGGCGACCCGCACACCTGCGCAAACGGCGGCCCCGTCTTCGCCACTTCCATGCCGTCAATCACCAGCCGCGCCCCGTCCCGCGACATCAGGTGAAATGTGTAACCGCCGTCCGCAGGAATATCGATAAGCCCGGTCCACACCATCGCGTACCGCGTGTAGCCCTGCGACTCGCCATGCAGCCCGGGTGCCTCGCCGGCAAAGACCGCCGTCTCCTTGCTCAGGTCCGGCAGCTCTGTCCACGCGCCGGGGTAGAGCCGCCAATTGAGCCCCGGCAGCAGCTCGCCCTCAACATGCATCGCTGTGTGCCACCGCGCCACGGCCACCAGTCCCCGCGCCGCCCAGTCCTCGCGGCCATCCTTGTCCTCGGCATGCAGCAGAACCCTGAAGCGCCCCGCGCCGTTCGTCCCGTTCAACTCCGTGCCGTCGGCGTCTTTGTAGCGGTGCCGCACGCGGCGGCCCGTCGCGCTGGTTCCGTCGCCAAAGAGCCATGTAAAGCGCGTGCGCGGTGAGGGAACTGCCGTAAACGTCACCTCGTCGCCCGGAGCAAAAATGGGCGGATCCACCGTGAATGCCGCCACCGGCCCGTGCTGCTCAGGAAACGTCGCCGGAGCAGCGCCATCTGATGTCGCCAGCGGCAGCTCTGCATTGCCTGCGGCGCGCATCTGCCCATACTTCACGTTGTCGAACGTCACATTCTTCACGTCGCCCGTCAGCGTGGACCCCGCCAGCGGAGGCTGATCCAGCGCCCAGATATTGTGAAACGTGAACTCGTGCAGGCTCGGGTTTTCCTGCTCCATCTGCACCAGCGAATACCAGTGGTCGAGAAACAGATTCTCGAACGTAAAGCCCATGTGCTCGCCGCTCGCCCCGTTCGCGCCCCACAAGCCGAACAGCCCGAACGTCTGCCCGCACGCCCCGATGCCCGCATGCAGAATGTCCGAGTTGCGCAGCGCAAAATTGCGCGAGTTGTAAATCTTCTGCGGCCACCCCGCGCGCACAATGTTTGAAATGCTGGTCGAAAGCACGCTGTGATCGATCAGGATGTTCATGACATCATGCCCCGGCCGCGTCATGTCCTCCTCGGTGTAGCCATCCCAGTTGCCCTGCATGGCAAACACGTCATCCGAGGCGCGCAGAAACGCGTCGCGCACAATGGTGTCGCCGCCGCCCAGCCAGTCCATGCCATCCTGGTTGGCGTTGCCCGGGTTGCCGCCAATCACCCGCAGATCGTCGTAGCGAAATCCCCACGAGTCCTTCATCTGAATCGACCACGTTCGCGACCGCACGATGCACGTCAGTCCGCTGATCTGCACATCGCGGGCTTCCATCGCGCCTATGCAGTGCCAGTCCGGCTTCTGCATCCAGCCTTCATCGTTGTCCGGGTCCTGGGGGCCGTCATACACGGTCGTGCCCCGCGCCAGCAC
>JAJYBT010000321.1 GCA_021778875.1 Acidobacteriota bacterium
CCGGTGTTGACGCCGCGGGGAAAGCCGCCGGCCCGGGTGCGCTGAATGTCAGTCTGCGCGATGGGCAGGTTATAGCGCGCGATGACCATGTCGAGGTTGTTCTCAAGCGCGAGGTCAATGGCGTCGCGCAGCGAGAGATAGAGCTTGCCGTCGCGGACGAGCGCATCGAGCCGCGCGGAGTTGACCATGCTGGGCGGAGGGACCGATGTGCCGCGATAGGCGTCAAACGGATTGAGAGAGCGCCGCTGCAACTGGTCGAAGGGAACGTTGCGCTGCGCGACGGGCGCAGCTGTGGCCACAGGCGGCGATGTCTGCACGGACGATGCGACCGGCGCGGGCTCGACGGCAAGCGCCATGTTGACTTGCAGCAGAAGTACCGCGGCAACCGCATGCATGCGCGTCCGCAGGCCTGGAGAGAAATTCCTTATCGATTGATTCGCGTGGAAGAGATTCACTTTGCGCCGACCTCCGTGGAACTGGCGTGCAGGTATTCGTCGCGCGTGATCCAGCCATCGCGCAGCTCGAGGATGCGCGAGCCGTAGCGAGCGTTCTCCTCGGAGTGCGTGACCTGCACGATGGTGGTTCCCTGGCGATTGAGTTCGCAAAAGAGTTCCATGATCTCGCTGGCCTGCTTGGAGTGCAGGTTGCCGGTGGGCTCGTCCGCAAGCAGCAGCGTCGGAGCATGCACTACGGCACGCGCGATGCCCACCAGTTGCTGCTGCCCGCCGGAGAGCTGACTGGGAAACAGGTCTTTTTTGGCGACGATTTTGAAGCGGTCAAGAATATCGGCAACCATGCCCTGACGGTCTTTGGCCGGCAGGTTCTTGTAGGAAAGCGGAAGGTCAATATTCTCAGCGACCGTCAGATCGTCCAACAGGTGATAACTCTGAAAGACCATCCCGATGCGCTGGCGCGCGAGATCGGCGCGCTGCCTGCGGTTGAGCTTGTGCGCGGGCGTTTCGCTGAACCAGTATTCGCCGATCCAGCCGTCATCGAGCAGCGCGAGCACGTTGAGCAGCGACGACTTCCCTGCTCCGGACGGCCCCATCACGGTGACAAATTCACCTTCATTGACCGTGAGGCTGACGCGGCGCAAGACCCACGTTTCGGTGTAGCCGGCCTTGTAACTGCGTTCGACGTCTTTCAGTGCAATCATGATGTTGCGTTCCTCCAATCCGCAGTCCGGCAAATCGCCGGGACTACTCAACGCGCAGTGCCTGCATGGGTTCAATGGATGCGGCACGGCGTGCGGGGATGAATCCCGCGAGGGACGCGCACAAGGTGAGTACCAGCGTAGCGGCCAAAAGCGCAAGTGGGTCGTAAGCGCTGACGCCATAGAGTTGGCTTGCCATCAGGTGACCGGCGAGGAGCGCGCAGGGAATGCCGAGCGCGATGCCGAATGCAATCTGCACCAGGGCGCCACGCAACACGAGAGCCACTACGCTGGAGCGCGTGGAGCCAAGCGCCATGCGGATGCCAATCTCGCCGGTGCGGCGGGCCACGAAGTAGGACATGACGCCGTAGAGCCCGACAGACGCCAGGATCAGCGCGAGGATGCCGAACAGGCTTGTGAGGCGCGCAACCAGCCTGTCTTCATTGAAGTTGCCGGCCACCTGCGCATCGAGTGAACGCAGATCCATGACTGTGAGATTCGGATCAATGCCGGCAAGGGTGCGACGGATCAGGGCATCGGCATTCTGCTGCGGACGATTGAACTTGACCATGATCGCGTTGATGAACATGGACTGCGTTTCCATGGTGACCAGGGGCGGCTCTGTGTAGGTGGTCATCTTCTGCGAGAGCGGACGCAGAAATACAGGACGCACGGGATCGCGCGGGTTGTTCATCTTGAAGTCGCGAAAGACGCCCGCGATCTCAAAGCTTCCCGAATACTTAGTGGCGTCGATGCCGAAGTGTTTTCCGACTGGGTCCTGATTGGGGAAGAACCGCTTGGCAAAGGTTTCATTGACCAGGGCGACCTGCGGCGATGACTGCGTGTCCTGTTCGGTGAGACCGCGGCCGCGCACGATAGGCACACCGATGGCGTCGAGGAAATGAGTGCTCACGCGATCCCATGTGGAGCCGCAGTTGGAATTAGGTCCTGGCGCGGGATGCCCCTCCTGAATGACGCACTCGCCCCAGTTGTCGCCTTCAAGCGGGCTGTAGAGCGCCAGGCCTACGCTTGAGACGCCGGGCAATGCCGAGAAGCGGTCTTCGATTTCGCGGTAGAGAGCGGGCACGCGATCGATGGTGTAACCCGCGCCGGCCGGATCAAAGTGCAGCACGTAGCGGTTGGTCGTTACGATGCCAAAGTCCTGATGTTCGAGTCTGGCCAGTGATTTTGTCATCAGGATGGCTCCTGCGAGCAGCACCAGCGACAGCGCAGCCTGAAACACGACGAGCGCCCTCTGCGGCAGCGATGAGCGATCGCGCGTGGAACGATTGACACCGCGCAGAGCCTCAGCAGGTTGAGCGTGCGACGCCATCCACGCAGGCGCAATGCCAAACAGCACGCCGGTGACAAGCGAGGCTAGGAATGCAAAGCCCAGCACCGCGAGCGACGGGCTGGCATCCACGGGAAGGTTGCGCGCCTCAGGGAATGCGAGCGCGAGAATGGTGCGCGAGCCGCCATACGCTACGGCCAATCCGGCAAGCCCGCCGATGCAACTCAGCAGCACGCTCTCTGTGATTATCTGGCGAATGACAATCCGGCGGCCGGCGCCCAGGGCCATGCGCACGGCAATATCTGCACGTCGCGCCGTGCCGCGTGCCAGCAGCAGGTTGGCGATGTTAGCGCAGGCGATGAGCAGCACGACTGTCGAGAGGATCATCAGCATTTTGAGACCCTGCCCGGCCTCCTGTTGCAGATTCTGGATGCCGCCACCGCCGGGCACGATGACCACGTGCTGCTTGGGAATGATGGCGGAGCCGCCATCGCGTGTGTACGCAGGACGCGTGTAAAGCCATTGCCTGAGCGCGATGGAGAGCCTGGCCTGAAGGGCGCCGATGTTCGCGCCGGGCCGCACTCTGCCAATCGGATAGAGCCAGTTTGAATCGGCATGATGCAGGATGGCGCTGTCTCCGTGGACGTAAGGCTCCGTGGACAGTGGCATCCAGAAGTCTGGCGGCCTGTCTGTGACACGATCGCCGAAGAAGCCTGGAGGGGCGATTCCAATGACAGTGAAAGGCCGGGCCTGAATGGAGATGGTGGCGCCGACGATGGCAGGGTCGGCAGCGAACTCGTTTTGCCATGCGCTGTAACTAAGGACCGTTGCCGGCGCCGCAGCGGGCTTATCGTCACTTTCGCCCAGCACGCGCCCCGCATAGGAGCCAATGCCGAGGGTGGAGAAATAATTGCCGGAGACATACTCACCAAAGAGTGGTTTGGAAAGGGCCTCGCCTCGGCGCACGCTGAAGTTGGTCTGCCCGGCCTGAACCGCGGCCAACTGCTCGAACTCGGGCGCGGAATTCTTCAGATGCAGATAGAGGTCGTAGGAGAAGATGTCGAAGTCGCCGTTCTCGCCCACAAATCCGCCATTCACGCAGCAGTCGTCCGTATCGCCTATGCGATAGAGCTGCGCAGGGTTGGAGACAGGCAGCGAGCGCAGCAGGATG
Source organism: Acidobacteriota bacterium (assembly GCA_021778875.1). The sequence continues at coordinate 3,616 of JAJYBT010000321.1, forward strand.
CCATGCACCAGCGTGAAAATGGCGGTGTTGGCGCCGATGCCCAGCGCCAGCGTAATGACCGCCGTGAGCGTGAATCCCGGCGACTTGCGCAACTGGCGCAGCGCGTAGCGGATGTCCTGAAAGAATTGATTCATCGCGTTCGTTCTCCGTTACCTGAATCTGACTGACCTTGCTACTCGCTTCTCAGCGCTTGCATGGGTTCAATGGATGCGGCGCGGCGTGCGGGCAGCCAGCTTGCCGCCAGCGTGGTGCATAGAATGGCAAGCACGGCCAGGGAAGCGGCTAGTATGCCATTCATCACAACGTTTGCGGCACCGCCAGCAGGGTCCACTCCCGAGTCTGCCAACAGATGGCCTAGCACGGGCCGCATCATCCAGCTTGCCATCAGCCCGAGCGCCACGCCCGCCGACGCCAACGCGAACCCGCGCCCCACAAAAACGCGCAGGATGGCCGTGCGATCCGCTCCAAGCGCCATGCGCACACCGATCTCGCGGGTACGCTGCGTCACCTGGTAGCTGAGAAGTCCGAAGATGCCGATGACCGTAAGTACCAATGCGAAGGCCGAAAAGCCACTCGCCAGCAGCGAGAAGAAGCGCGGCTCCTGAATAGTCGAGTCGATGACCGCACGCATGGTGGTAAGGCGCGCAACAGGAATTTCGGGGTCAGCGCGCTCAACGGCCTGCTGCGCTGCTGCTGCCAAATTGACATTTGCCGCGGTACGAATCGCAAAACTGGTTGGGAACCAGCCGTTGATTATACCCGTCATGGCGTCAGAAAGCTGCGCTATAGGAGCGTAGATGACAACGCCCTGGCTCTCAACGAGCGCGTGCATCTGCACATCTGCAACAACGCCTACGATGCGCCAGTTCGTCTCCTTCCCTGAGCGAATGGATTCGCCAATGGGCGAACGGCCTGGCCACCACCGCTTTGCTGCCGTCGCGCCGATTACGATTACCGGATCACTCCCGGCACGGTCACTGTCTGCGATATCCCGGCCCGCGAGCAGAGGAATCCCCATTGTCTGGAAATATCCCGGTGTGACAGCGCGGAACTCGACAGTCTGTTCCAGATTCTGCCGGCCCGTTGGATAGCTGCCGATGTTGAGCCCGCGATCCAATGGCAATCCATTCACCGCTGCGATGTGATCCACACCGGGAATGCGGGCTAATCTGTCGAACACGGTGGTAATGAACTGCATGGTTTGTCGCGTGTTCGCGTAGTGATCGCCTTTGAGCGCCACTTGAAAGACCGTAA
>JAJYBT010000322.1 GCA_021778875.1 Acidobacteriota bacterium
CAACACATCCGCCGCCATGGCCGCCTATGCCGCCCGCGCGGGGCTGCGCAGCCTGGTGCTTATTCCTGAAGGCAAGATTGCCTGGGGCAAGCTTTCCCAGGCCATGGACTACGGCGCAGTCACCTGCCAGTTGAAGACCGACTTTGACGGCTGCCTCCAGTTACTCACGCAGATAGTGAAGGAATCGCCCATCTACCTGCTCAACTCGGTCAATCCCTACCGGCTTGAAGGGCAAAAGACCCCGGCCTTTGAGATTGCCGAGGCCTTCGACTGGAATGTGCCGGATCACCTTATCGTTCCCGGCGGCAACCTCGGCAATAGCTCCGCGCTGGGCAAGGGCTTCCGCGAACTGCACGAGCTGGGGCTCGTGGCGCGCATGCCGCGCATATCCGTCATCCAGGCGGAAGGGGCCAATCCGCTCGTCCGCAGCTTCGCCACCAGCGAGGGCATGGAAATGGCGCCCGTCGAAGCAAACACGCGGGCTACTGCCATTCGCATCGGCAACCCGGCATCCTGGCGCAAGGCCGCGCGTGTGATTCAGGAAACCGGCGGCTGGTGCCTTGACGTCACCGAGGCAGAGATCGCCATCGCCAAGGCGGAGATCGGAGCGGAAGGCCTCGGTTGCGAGCCGGCCTCAGCCGTCACTCTTGCCGGCCTCAAAAAGCTTCGCGCCCAGGGCAAGATCGCGGCCAGCGAGTCGGTCGTCCTGCTGCTCACCGGCCACACGCTCAAGGACGCCGACTACACGATCGACTTCCATCGCGGCACGCTGCTGAAGGAAGAGGAAGCCGCTGGACACGCCGCGGAGATCAGCGCCCTGCGCAGAAATGCCGTGGCAGTGGATGCCACCTCGGCCGCCGTCCTGGCCGCACTGAAGGAAAGCGTGGGATGACCGAGCCATTCGCACTGCGGCTGCCTGCCACCTCAGCCAACCTCGGCCCGGGGTTTGACGCGGCTGCAGTGGCGCTGGATTTCTATCTTGATCTTGAGGCAGAGCCGGCAAGCGAGTTTTCGATCCACGCCACCGGGCGGGATGCGGAGCGCTGCTCGCGGCTGGACGGCAACCTCGTGCTGGAAACCTACCGCCGCATTCTCACGCAAAACGGCAAAGACGTTATCCCGCTGGCTATTCGCATGACCAATGCGATTCCGCTCGGCATGGGGTGCGGTTCGTCCGCAGCCGGAATCCTGGGTGCCATCTCGCTGGCAGTCCACTTTGGCCAGCTTGGCTGGAGCCCGGAGCGCATTCTGGAAGAGGGCTGCGCGCTCGAAGGGCATCCGGACAACATTGCAGCCTGCTGGCTCGGCGGATTTGTCACCGCCGCTACGGAAGGCCGCAGGGTGCACTACGCGCGCGTCGAGCCGCCCAGCGACTGGCGAGCTATCGTCGTGATTCCGTCGGACCCCCTTGCCACCAGCAAGGCCCGGGCGATTCTCCCCGACGCCTACTCACGCCAGGATGCGGTTGCCAACGTGCAGTCGGTCTCGTTGCTGGGGCTGGCCTTCGCCCAGCAGCGCGGAGACCTGCTTCGTATCGCAATGCAGGACCGGATTCATCAGCCATATCGCGCTCCCATCTGTCCCTTGCTGCCTCCACTGCTTCAGTTACCGGGGCAGAATGGCATCCTGGGAACAGCTCTCAGTGGAGCCGGTCCCGCCGTGCTGGTGGTGGTGGAGAGCGAGTCGCGCGTGGCAGAGGCCGTCGCCGTTATCCGCGAAGCGCTCAAGGAGATGCCGCAACCAGAGCTGCAAATCTGCCGATTTGAGACCTCGGGTGCGCGCCAGCTTTCAGCCCAGGAACAGCACTGAAACTCAAAGCTCCCAGACTCAGCTTCTCCCTTGTCTAGCTGCAGCGCGGGGCAGTGCCAATTCCTCAGAAGTGATTTACTTTCTGACAAATACAACTTCGGTTACCTGCTTTGAGATTACCTAAGTTTACTTGCGTTTCCACCTTGGAAACCCTACATTCGCAGGGTGGGCAGTTCTGGGGGAGGGCTGCTCTAGCGCCCGTGATCCTTTGATGGATCCGGGCGCTTTAATTTTGTGCCCTGTTTTCTCCTCTGAAGACAAAAGCCCGCCGCTTTTCTTTCTGTGCCTGCGTGAACCCCGGTTCCGTGAGATTGAGCACCGGCTTTTGCGACCATCCGAGGTCAAAACGCATCCCATGAAAGGGTGAATGCCGATACACTGAAGTAAGGCAGGTGCCGCAAGGAGGAACATGGCTGGAGCGGGAGTTCTGGAAGTTAGCGATGCAACATTTGAGCAGGAAGTGCTCCGCAGCGAGCAGCCTGTGTTGGTGGATTTCTGGGCTATCTGGTGCGGCCCGTGCAAGGCCATCGCACCAATCGTCGATAGTCTGGCTGCAACCTACGCCGGCAAACTGAAGGTTGCCAAGGTAAACGTCGATGAGAACGGTGCAACTCCGTCCCGCTACGGTATTCGGGGTATTCCTACGCTGTTGTTCTTCAAGGGCGGCAAGGTGGCGGACCAGGTTGTGGGATATGTACCGCAGAACGTGATCGAGGAAAAGGTACAGCGCCTGCTGGTCTAGTGTTCTTATTCCTGTGCGCACAGGAAAGCGAAAAAGCCCGGCCACCGTGCCGGGCTTTTTCGTAGGCGCAGGACCCCAAGGCCTAGTGATACTTGCGCAGCACGCCGAGGACCCGTCCCTGGATGGCAACCTGAGACGCGGGCACATAAATTGGCTCCATCTCCATGTTGGCGGGCTGCAACCGAATCATGTGACCCTCTGTATAAAAGCGCTTCAACGTCGTTTCTGCGCCACGCACCAGGGCTACAACAATGTCGCCCTGCCGCGCAGTGCGAGTGCGCTCCACCAGCACATAGTCGCCATTGATGATGTGCTCATCGCGCATGGAGTCGCCGCGCACCTCCAGGGCAAAGACGTCACGGTTGCCGACAACATCGTGCAGGGAGATGCTTTCCGGATTCTCCGAAGCCTCAACCGGTAACCCCGCAGCGATGCGGCCAGCCAGCGGCAGCCTCTCACTGGAGCGGGTACGGCTGCCGGGCGGCAGCACGTCAATCGAGCGGCTACGGTTGTGAACGCGATCCAGCAAGCCCTTTTTCTCAAGATTGGTAATGTGCTTATGCACCGTTGCCAGGCTCTTCAGCCCCATTCCGCGCGCAATCTCTTCAAAGGAAGGGGAATAGCCGTTGCGGGATACGAACGACCCCAGGAAATCGAGCACTTCTTTTTGTCTTCTCGTGACAGCCATGGGCGCATTATAGCGAATAAAAAGCGAATCGCAACAATTTTTCAGCAGCCCTGAGAAAAAGGTTCTCGGCTGACAAACGACTGTTCTGCGTTCCGCTTCCGGACGCGTTCCGCGAACCCCACTGGCCCTATCGAGCTGTTCAAATTTGGCACAGCCCGTCCTCCTTTCCAATTTAGGAATTCCTAATCCTTCTTTCCTCGCGCCCCCATTGAGTTTGATCTCTCTCAGAAGCAACCTAGAGGAGGGCCACAGGTTAGGCGCTCTTAATGGACAGCGGAGATTTGACGATGATCAACGTAGCGGAATCGGCAATCACCGAGTGCGGGGAATGGCGGATATGAGGGTTCTGGTAGCTGAGGGGGATCGGGCGCTTGGCCTTTTCCTCAAGCGGGGTCTCTCCGCCGACGGACATCAGATCCATGTGGTGGCCGATGGCCGGGCAACGCTGGAGGCGTTTCGGCAGCAGCCGCCGGACCTGACCGTTCTTGACCTCAACCTGCCGGTTCTGCACGGCGAGCAGGTACTGGAGGAACTGCGCCGGATGGACAGCGAACTGCCCGTGCTGGTGCTCACGGCGCATCAGGATGTGGATACCCGCGTGCGCTGCCTGGACCGGGGCGCGGACGACCTGATGTTGAAGCCCTTCAGCCTGCATGAACTGCGTGCACGATGCCGCGCTCTGCTGCGGCGGAAGCGCGAAGCGAGGGTTCTGTTGCGCGTGGGCGACCTGGAGGTAAGCCGGCTGGAGCACACGGTCACACGCAGCGGGCAGGGCATTGAGCTGACCAACAAGGAATTTGCGCTGCTCGAGCACCTGCTCTTGAACCGGGGGCACGCTGTTTCCCGGCTGGAACTGCTGGATTCCGTGTGGAAGATGGAGCCGGCGCAGACGACCAACATTGTGGATGTGTACGTGAACTATCTGCGCCGCAAATTGCAGGATCCCTTGCCGGGCAGACTGATTCGCACGGTACGCGGGCAGGGCTACATGGTGCCCGGCGAGATAGGGCATGCAGGCAATGTATCGCCGATAACTGCGCATGAGAATCTTCCAACCCCGCAACCGGGCAGCTAACCCGGAAGAACAGCCTTGATTGAGCCAGAGGAGTTTTACCATGCAGACCTTTCCCGTTCCAGTCACGCCACGCGCACCACAGATACGGCCACGAACTGCATTGGTGGCGAGCGCCGACAGCAGCTTCCGCCAGAGGGTCAGCCAGAGCCTGCGCGGCCTGCGCTGGCACGTCCGCGAGGCAAAGAGCGGAGCCGAGGCGTGGATGCAGGCTGATGACGAGGCAATGGATGCCTTGATTGTGGATTCGTGGCTGCCCGATCTGAATTTGCAAGAGTTTGTGCAGGACTTCCAGACGCATTTTCCTGAGGTTGACGTGGTAACCCTGGATGGAGGGCTGGGGGATGCTCCGCGCGGACCCCATCGCCAGGAGATTCTGTACGCACTGCACCGCAGCCAGGAGTCGGATACTCCGGCATGGAACGATGTGCGAGAGTTGGAGGAAGAGGCTCTGCCTGCACGCTTCGACAGCCTTCTGACGTTTCGCAAGCCTGCTGCAAATACGGTTCCGTTGCCCCTGATCCGGGAGCTTGCGGTCAATGCCTGCGATGCGAGC
>JAJYBT010000323.1:0-970 GCA_021778875.1 Acidobacteriota bacterium
ACCAGATCTCCGGGTACTCGGGCGCGCTGCCTGTCACGATCCAGAACATGCCGGAAGAGCAGGTCGGCGCCGTGTACGGCTCAGGCGACGGCAGCATGACGATGATCGACTACTCGAAGGAGGCCACGGGTGGCAGCCAGAGCGGTTTGAACGGCGCTTCCTCCAGCATCTTCGTCACGCGGAACGGGGGCTACGTGTTTGCGGCCAGCCAGACGGCGCACGTGCTCACGATTCTGGACAAGGTGGCCGGTGGCAACTATGCCCTGAGCCTGCCGGGAATCTACCGCATCAGCGTGAATCCGGGCGGGTCCATGGTGCTGGCCTTCGTGCAGAACTCGGACTATGTGTACTACGCGCGCAAGCTGACGACGCAGGAGACGCTGGCGTATTCCGGCGGGTCGGGCACGTGGCCGCGCGCCGCGATGGACTGCGAGCCGCTGAACGCGCCGGGCTGGTGCCTGTTCCAGGCGCAGAGCCCGGACAACGTGGACAATACAGGCAACTCCTATGGGACACCGCTGGTGTTTGACCGGCCGATCAAGGCGGTCTTCTCCACGGACGGCGGAACGGCCTATGTGCTGAACTGCGGCCAGGAGTGCGGCGGGGCGGCTTCGTCGATTTCGCTGATGCCGGTGGCGCCGATGATCTATTTGCCCGGCCAGCACTCGGGAACGCTGCCGACGAACTCTGCGATCCAGAAGATTGCCATTCCGGGGGGCGCGAGCAATGCGCTGGTGACGGACTCCACCATGTACGTGGTGGGCCAGCAGCTTCAGCCGGATGGTCTGTTCACGGGCAACCTGTCGGTGGTGAACCTGGCCAACGATACGGTTTCAAGCAGCACGGGAATCAGCGATGGCGCACCGGGCGCGCCGAGCCGCATGATCGAGGCGGACGACAACACGCTGTGGATTGGAATGACCAAGTGCAACAACGGCGAGCGCTACGTGAAGGGCCTGCCGTATGGATG
>JAJYBT010000323.1:980-4859 GCA_021778875.1 Acidobacteriota bacterium
AACACCCAGACCAACTCGGTGACGATGCTGGAGCCCTACCTGGGCGACCTGACGGGGATTGCCGCGGTGACGGGGCTGCACAAGGTTTACGTGGCGCAGGGCGGCCAGGTGTACATCTACAACACGCGGAACGGTTCCTCAATCAACAACCAGTATGTGACGGTGACGGGCACGGCGTACGACGTGGCGTATATGGACGCGCACACCGACTCCAACAACACCGTGTACTAACGGCGATGAGCGACGCAAAGGATGCTCCCCTGGCGGATGTGCTGGCGATTGCCGCACACCGCGACGATGTGGAGCAGACCTGCGGAGGCACCCTGCTACGAATGGCGGCGCGCGGACTGCGCACCGCCATTCTTGATTTGACGCAGGGCGAAGCGGGAACCCGCGGCAGCGCGGAAGAGCGCGCGGCAGAGGCGGCAGAGGCGGCGCGGCTGCTGGGCGTAAGCTGGCGCGAGGCTCTGGACCTGCCGGATGGAGCCGTCGAAAATACGCTGGAAAATCGGCTGAAGATTGTGCGGGTGCTGCGGCAGGTGCGGCCGCGCGTGGTGATTCTGCCTTACTGGCAGGCCCGGCATCCGGATCATGCGATGACGGCAACGCTGGGGTATGAGGCGTGTTTTCTCTCCGGCCTGGCAAAGGTGGAGACGGGCAGCCGGCCGCATAGGCCTTTCAAGATTGTCTACGCCAGTCTTTACGCGGATGTGCGCCCGAGCTTTGTGGTGGACATTACGCCGTTTATCGAGCAGCGCCACGCGGCGCTGATGGCCTATCGCTCGCAGTATGCCAGCCAGCCGACGGGCGGGGGCCTGTTTGTGCCGGAGGAGGAGATTCGCGAGCGTACCTTTGCCGAGGCGCGCCACTACGGCCTGCTGGGCGGCGTGCGCTACGGCGAACCCTTTGTGCAGAAGGAAGTGGGCCTGGTGGACGATTTGACCCTGCTGCCGGTGCAATCGATCTGATTGTCCGGGTTTCCGTTCTCGCAATAGAAAATGACTTGTGCGGAAGGATGTGCCCGGGCTGTTGCATGCCCGGGCACGTGTTGCGAGGAGAGACGGCTTAATCCGCTTCCAGCGTGTGGGAGCGGAAGAGCAGGCCTGCCACGAGTCCACCCATGCTGGGAACGACCAGAAAGAGCCAGACCTGAGCCAGCGCCTTGCCGCCGACCAGCAGGGCCGGTCCCAGGCTGCGGGCGGGGTTCACGCTGACGCCGGTGATGTGGATGCCGAAGATGTGGATGACCACGAGGGTGATGCCGATGGCGAGGCCGGCAAAGCCGGAGGGCGCGCTTTTCTGCGTGGAGCCGAGGATGACCACGAGGAAGATGAAGGTGGCCACGAACTCAAAGACGATGGCGGAGCCCATGCTGTAGCCGCCCTGATAGCCAGCACCCCAGCCGTCCTGGCCGAGGCCGCTGACGCCGATGTTGTAGCCGCCGCCGACTCCGCTGACGAGGATGGAGAGCACCCAGGCGGCCAGGATGCCGCCGATGAACTGCCCCACCCAGTAGCCGAGCATCTCCGCGGTCTTCATCCGTCCGGCGGCCCAGACGCCGAGGCTGACGGCGGGGTTGATGTGGCAGCCGGAGATGGGCCCGATGCCGTACGCGGCGGCGATGAGGGCGAATCCAAAGGCGAATGCGATGCCGAGAATGCCGACCTTGTCGCCGGCGACGACAGCGGTTCCGCAGCCAAAGAGCACCAGGATGAAGGTGCCCACGAGTTCTGCCAAGTATTTCTTCATCATTCCTCCGGTTGTGCAGTTGCTTTTGGTGTCGAGGCGACTCCGCGTGCGCATCGCCCTGCCTGCGAGGGGCGATGTTAAGAGCAGATGCATGAACAGCCTGACTGCGTGCAGAACGCACGGAAAGGCGATTCGAACGCGCCCGCAGTCTTGCAGAAGAAGTGTGCGGGGTCAAGGAGAAACTGGGGGAGCGAAGGGCGCCCCGGTATGCGGGACGGAGGGCCGAAGCGCCGGAATTCACACTACGTTTGCAATTTATTTGCCTGATTGCAGTAATCTGTTAACGATTTCGTACGGCCACTGAGTATTTGAATTTACGGGCCGGCGGCGAGGGCTGACGGGTTGAGCCAAACCATATTTGTTCTGGAAGACGACGCAGATATTTCGCGGCTTGTGCAGCACCATCTGGAGGCAGCGGGCTTTACCGCCCGGCCATACACCACGCCGACCAATCTGATTCCGGATGCGGAGCGGCAGCCACCGGTGCTATTTCTGCTGGACATCATGGTTCCGGGCGGAGACGGGCTGGATGTATGCCGCCGCCTGCGCAGCCATCCGGGCCTGTCGACGGTGCCCATCATCTTTCTGACGGCGCGCGCCGGGGAGAACGATCGCGTGCTGGGTCTGGAACTGGGCGCGGACGACTACATTACGAAGCCGTTTGCGACGCGCGAGCTGGTGGCGCGCGTGAAGGCAGTGCTGCGGCGGTTTGAGCGGCCCACGACGCCTTCGGTTATCAGCTTTGAAGAGGTCATCATCGACGCGAATGCCATGCAGTTGAAGGTGCGCGGCGAGTTGACGACCACGACGGCCACGGAGTTTCGCCTGCTGGATTATCTTGCGCGCCATCCGGGGCGCGTGTTTAGCCGCGACCACCTGCTGGACGCGGTGTGGGGCGATGCGCGGTTTGTGACGCCGCGCTCGGTGGACGTGTACGTGCGCCGCATCCGTGAGAAAATCGAGGTCGACCCGGAGAACCCGCGCTATCTGAAGACGGTTCGCGGAGCCGGCTACCGCTTTGAGTTGCCCAAGGGCGAGTAAGACACGGCGCCGGGACGAGCCGGATGGGAGCGGTTCCAATTGACCCGCAAAGTATTTACCAAGCTGATGGGATTGTTTGTCCTGCTGCTGGTCTTCCACACGGTGGTGATGGAGCTGGCCTTTCGGCACTATGTGCTGCACACGCCGGGCGTGCCGCTGCACCTGATGGGCCGCGAGGCGTTGTGGTCAGGCTTTATTGCGCTGCTGGTGGCGCTGCCGCTGGCGGTGTGGTTTGCCGGCGGCATTACGGCGCGGCTGCAGCGCGTGGTGGATTTTTCGCGACGCATTGCCAAAGGCGAGCTGAACGCGCGGCTGCAACTGGTGGGCGGCGATGAGCTATCGGCCATGGAGACGGCGCTGAACCAGACGGCGGAGCGGCTGGAGCAGAACTTTACCGAGATTGAGAGCCGCCGGCATGAGCTGGCCACGATGCTGGACTCCATGCAGGAGGCGGTGGTCGCGGTTACAGCCGAGGGACAGGTGCGGTGGTCGAATTCCGTGATGCAGAAGATTGCGGGAACGCAGATTCGCGCGGGGCGGCCGCTGGCCCACTCGGTGCGCGATCCGGAGCTGCTGCACTGCGTGCGCTGCGCGATGGCGAACAAGGAGGTTTGCTTTGGGCGCTCCACCTCGCTGGCGCCGGGGCGGATCTTTGAGATCAACGCGGCTCCGCTGCCCTCGGGCGGCGCGCTGGCGGTGCTGCACGATGTGACGCGGATTGAAGCGGCAGAGAAGTCGCGGCGCGATTTTCTGGCCAATGTAAGCCACGAGCTGCGCACGCCGCTCACGTCCATCCAAGGCTACGTGGAGACGCTGATCGAGGACCCGGATCCGAATTCGGAGACGGCGCGGGAGTTTCTGGGGATTATCCAGAAGAACGCCGGGCGGATGAGCCGGCTTACGGAGGACCTGCTGGCGCTGGCGAGCGTGGAGGGACCGGACTACAAGCTGTCGCAGCGGCCGGTTCGCGCGTCGGCACTGGTGCAGGACGCGATGGATTCGCTGGGCGGGATGGTGGTGGACTCCGGCGTGGAACTGGAGAGCGAGGGAGCGCCGGACACGCTGGTGATGGCGGATCCGGATGCGATG
>JAJYBT010000324.1 GCA_021778875.1 Acidobacteriota bacterium
CCAGCCATGGTGACGCGCGGCGCCGATGGCAGCAAGTGGTTCACCGTGCTGGACCCGGAGAATAACAAGGTGGAGTTTGTACAGCCGCCGCTGCATCCCAAGGCCCCCGACGCGCCGAATGTTGTCGGCACGCACATCATTCACGTTGGATTCATGGTGCACGACCGGGCCAAGGAAGACACGTTTTATCGCAGCGTGCTGGGCTTCCGCCCTTACTGGTTCGGCGGCATGCAGGACGGCAAGATTGACTGGGTCAGCCAGCAGGTTCCCGATGGCCACGACTGGCTGGAGTACATGATGACGAGCGGACCTTCGGGCTCGGGGATTCCGACGACGATGACTCTGCATACGCTGGGCGTGCTGGACCATCTTTCCATCGGCGAAGTATCGGTCCCGGAGGCCTACAAAGTGTTGCAGGCCGGCAACCGCCTGGGCGGCGTCCACGACAAGGAGCCCAAGATCGGCAAAGACGGCAAGTACCAGTTCAACCTCTACGATCCGGATGGCATCCGGCTGGAGCTGATGAACTTCCACGCGACGGAGAAGCCGTGCTGCTCGCCGTTCACGGCGGAGGATCCGGAGGAGTAGGGCAATCCGCAGTCGCGCGTGGACGGGTTCGACGAGGTAATCATTCATGCAGATGTTTGCGAATGGCGTTGCCGATCGAACAGTATGCAGCACTCCAGATCGGAACGTACACGCCTTGCCGGCACTGGCCATCTGCGGCCTTTTCGCGCTGGCTGGCATGACCGGCTGCGGGGGAAGCTCGACCACATCCCCGACAACGCCGGCTGCGACGCAGACCTTGCGCGCAGCCGCACAAACGCGCAATCTGCTGATGGGAGCCGCAGCCGATTCAGGCTATCTCTCCGAGGCGCTCTACGCTTCTACACTGTCCGCCGAATACTCGCAGCTTGAGCCGGAGAACGAGATGAAGTTCGGGCCCATCCATCCGGGTCCGACGACCTACAGCTACGCCGGCCCCGACGCGCTGGCAGCCTTTGCCCAAAGCAACGGAATGAAGGTGCGGGGACACACCCTGGTATGGCATAGCGCACTGCCCGCCTGGGTGACCGCCCCTGCTGTCCCCTGGACTCCCGCAACCCTGAGCCAGGTGCTCTCGGATCATATTGCCAGCGTGGTGGGGCACTACAAGGGCGAGGTTTACGCGTGGGATGTGGTGAATGAGCCTTTCAACGACGATGGCACGATGCGCAGCACCATCTGGTACGACTCACCGGGCATCGGCTTTGCCGGGCAGGGCGCCAAATATATTGAGCAGGCGCTCGCATGGGCGCATGCAGCCGACCCGGCGGCCAAGCTCTTTGTGAACGAATACGGAGCGGAGACGCTGAATCCCAAATCCGATGCCGTGTATGCCATGGCGCAGGACTTTGTGAAGCGCGCTGTTCCCCTCTCCGGCATTGGCATGCAGCTGCACATTGATCCCAGCTTCGACACTCCGGCCAATCTTGCTTCCCTGGGACAGAACATTCAACGGCTCGGCGCTCTGGGCCTCGAAGTACAATTCACCGAAGTTGATGTGCGATTGCCGGACGGCAGCGCGGCAAGCCTGGCCGCGCAGGCCAAGACCTACCAGGACCTGATGGCTGCATGTCTGGCGGCGCCGGCATGCACCGCGTTTCAAACCTGGGGTTTTACCGACAAGTATTCATGGATACCAGCCTTTGAACCGGGCTTCGGATGGGCCCTGCCGTTCGACGAGAACTATGCAAAGAAACCGGCGGTTGCCGCGCTGCTTAAGACGCTGCAATAAGAATGGACGGCCCGGCCGGGCTCGGGCTTCGCGCTAAAATTCAACTATGCCTGCCACAGCGCTTTCGCCTGAAATCATGGCCAAGTATGAGCCCGTCATCGGGCTTGAAGTACACGTGCAGCTGCTGACCTCGACGAAGGCGTTTTGCAGTTGCGCCAACCAGTTTGGTTCGGCCCCGAACACGAACATCTGCCCGGTGTGTCTGGGACTGCCGGGGGCGCTGCCGGTGCTGAACGCGAAGGCAGTGGAGTATGCCACGCTGGCCGCGCTGGCGCTGAACTGCCAGGTGCGCGAGCGCTCCATTTTTGCGCGTAAGAATTACTTCTATCCCGACCTGCCGAAGGGCTACCAGATTTCGCAGTTCGACAAGCCCATCGCCGAGCATGGCTGGATTGATGTTCCCACGGCGGATGGCAGCATGAAGCGCATCGGTATTACGCGGCTGCACATGGAAGAGGACGCAGGCAAGAGTATTCATGACGGCTTTGCGGACTCGACCACGCGGACCTATCTGGACCTGAACCGCTGCGGCACGCCGCTGATTGAGATTGTGAGCGAGCCGGATATTCGCACGCCGGACGAGGCGTTTGAGTACCTTACGCGGTTGAAGGAGATTCTGCTGTATACCGGCGTTTCCGACTGCAATATGGAAGAGGGCTCACTGCGCTGCGACGCGAACGTAAGCGTGCGTCCGCGGGGGCAGGAGAAGTTCGGTACCAAGGCGGAAGTGAAGAACGTGAACAGCTTTCGATTTATCCGCGCGGCGCTGGAGTATGAAATTGAGCGGCAGATTGAACTCATCGAGAGCGGCGGGCGCGTGGTGCAGGAGACGCGACTGTGGAACGCCGCCGAGGGGCGCACCTACTCAATGCGTTCGAAGGAGCAGGCGCATGACTACCGCTACTTCCCCGAGCCGGATCTGCCGCCGCTGATTGTGTCGCCTGAGCTCTTGTCCGAGACCAGGAAAAAATTGCCGGAGCTGCCCGAGGCGCGACGGGCACGCATGATTGCCGAATACGAACTGAACGTGAAGGATGCGCATGCGCTGACGGCGTCGCGCGAGTTTGCGGACCGGTTTGAGGCTGCGGCAAAAAGCGCGAAAAGCCCGCGGCGCGTAGCCAACCTGCTGCTGAGCGAGTTGGGCGGCCGCTTGAAGACGCTGGGGTTGGAACAGGAGCAATCGCCTGTGTCGATGGCGGGCGTGGTGATGGCCGCCGACCTGCTCGACGAGGACAAGATCAGTTCAAAGCAACTGAAGCAGTTGTTGGATGTGTGTTTTGAAAAGAACGAGGACTTCCCTGCCGTGTACGAGCGGGAGAAGCCGCAGCAGATCACCGACGCCTCGGCCATCGAGACTCTCATCGACGAAGTCATCGCCGCCAATCCCAAACAGGTGGAGCAGTATCGCGCGGGCAAGAAGACGGTGGCGGGATTCTTTGTGGGCCAGGTGATGCGCGCGTCAAAGGGCCAGGCGAACCCGGCGATGCTGAATGAGCTGGTGACAAAAAAGTTGGACGGGTAGACAAGACGGCCACGGCATCTGCGCGATGTCGTGGCCCTTTTTGGTTCCTTCCTTACTTCATCTTCAGCTCAGTTTCAAAGCTCTTGCGCGAATCCCAGGAGCTGACGGTCTTGGTGGCGCTTTTCTTTCCGCCTTTCTCCGCCCACAGGTCGTAGTCCTCCGCCATATTGACCTGGGCAAAATAGAACCTGCCATTCGTGCTGGAGGTGTAGCTGCGAATTGCCTTGGTCTTCTGGTTCTTGAGGAAGACCGTGGCGGCGGCCACGGGGTTGGAGCTGCCATCCACGACAGCCCCCGATACAGTGCGCTGGCCCAGGTTCTGCGCTTGCGCCTCGGGCGGGCCGGCAAGCGGCGCCAACGGAACCACTCCGGCAGCAAGGGCGGCAAAGACCACCCATGATGCCCATTTTGTGCGGTTCACCTTCACTCTTCTTCCTCCTCTTTGAAGAACTCGTCCTCTCCATCATCAAGTTCGTCATCCACCCGCGTCAATTCCAGGGGATCGACTCCAACGACCTCATACTCGGTTCCACACTCTTCGCAGACGACCACGTCGCCCTCTTCCACTTCGTCCAGTTCGATATCCAGGTTGTTCTCACATTCGGGGCAGCTGGGCATCGCGGCCTCCTCTCTTTCATCGCACGGCTATGCGTGTCTCATGTTGTAGGATGACGTTACCTTGCGGTACGACTCCGCTAAGTTTTAGGGAGCACCCGGCCAAAGGTCAAGAGGCATCATCGCGCACCCTCATGCGGAGCTGCCTGCAGCGGAGAAAAATGCAATGAAAATCCCACACATGGTCCGTCTTCTTTGCCTTGCGCTGGCGGCGAGCGCCTGCGTCGCACAACCGGATTTTCAGCGTCATGCGTCACCGGTGGCTGCGGCTCCCGCTGACCCGGCGATTGCACGCGCGCTGAAGACGATCCAGCCCGCACACATCCATCAGACGATTGAAACGCTGATTAGTTTCGGTACGCGGAACACGCTGACCAGCATGGAGAACGGCCTTCCCGCAGGCCAGGGGGTGCAGGCGGCAGCGGACTGGATTGCCAGTCAGTTCGAGGAGATTTCGCGCGGGTGCGGCGGATGCCTGGAGGTCCGGCGCGACGTCTTCACGGTTGATCCGGGCAGCGACGCGCGGTGGGGCAGGCGCATTCCCCGGCCCACGAGGATTACCAATGTGTATGCCATTCTGCGCGGAAGCGATCCAGCCCAGGCCAAGCGCATGGTTCTGGTGACGGGCCATTATGACTCGATCAACTCCAACGTGTTTGCAAACTGGGCCGACACCTCAGGCGCCGCGCCGGGCGCCAATGACGACGCTTCGGGTGTGGCCGTCTCACTGGAGTGCGCGCGGGCGCTGAGCAAGCTGCACTTCCCTTCCACCATCGTGTTTGCCGCGGTGGCGGGCGAAGAGCAGGGGCTGGTGGGCTCCGCCCATCTGGCCAGGCTGGCGCATGACGAGGGCTGGCAGCTTGAAGGCGTGCTGAACAACGACATCGTGGGCGGCAACACGACGCCGGGCGACACGTTCCAGATGAAGGACCGTGTGCGGGTG
>JAJYBT010000325.1 GCA_021778875.1 Acidobacteriota bacterium
CTCGTTCTACGCCAAGGCCGGAAGCGGCGATCCGGGCCCTGTGACCGTGAGCCTGGTGGCGGACGACAGCGGCAAAGCGCTGGCGACGGCGACCGTCTCCGGCATCGGCACGGAGTGGAAGCAGTATGAGTTCACGCTGAAGACCGATGCGCAGGTGAAGGCCTCAGCCGCGAATCATCTCGCACTGACTGTGGGACGCCCGGGGACGCTGTGGCTGAATCTCGTGTCGCTGTTCCCGCCCACCTATCACAACCGCGCGAACGGCAACCGCGTTGACCTGATGGAGAAGATGGCGGCAATGCGTCCCGCGTTTCTACGCTTCCCCGGCGGCAACTATCTTGAGGGCAACCACATCAGCGAGCGCTTCGACTGGAAGAAGACGATCGGCCCGCTCGTTGACCGGCCGACGCATCCCAGCCCGTGGATGTATCACTCGTCGGACGGCATGGGGTTGCTTGAGTTTCTCCATTGGTGCGAGGACCTGAAGATGGAGCCGGTGCTGGCGGTGTATGCGGGCTACTCGCTGATGGGCGAGCACGTGGAGCCGGGCGCGCAGCTTGACTCCTATGTGCAGGACGCGCTGGACGAGATCGAATACGTGACCGGCGGCACCGATACAAAGTGGGGCGCGGTGCGCGCGAAGAACGGGCATCCTGAGCCCTTCAAGCTGACCTATGTGGAGATTGGCAACGAGGACTGGCTGGACAAGTCCGGCAGCTACGAGCGGCGCTACGAACCGTTCTACAAGGCCATCAAAGCGAAGTATCCCAACCTGCAGTTGATTGCTACCGCGCCGCTGAAGAACTCCAAGCCCGACGTGCTGGATGAGCACTTCTACGTGCGGGCCACGCAGAACTTCCACGACGCGGCGCACTATGACAACACAGACCGCAACGGGCCGAAGATCTTTGTGGGCGAGTGGGCCACGCGCGAGGGTGCGCCCACGCCGAACTTCGCGGCGGCGCTGGGCGATGCGGCATGGATGACGGGCATGGAGCGCAACAGCGACATCATCATCATGTCAGCCTATGCTCCGCTGCTGGTGAACGTGAACCCCGGCGGCATGCAGTGGGAAACGGACCTGATCGGCTACGACACGATGAAGAGCTACGGCTCGCCGAGCTACTACGCGCAGGTGCTGTTCGCGGAGTATCTGGGCGACCACACGCTCAGCGCAAAGCTGGAGGGCGCGGGGCCGAAGCTCTTCTACTCCATAACAAAAAACACGGCGAAGAAGCAGCTTTATCTGAAGCTGGTGAATGGATCGTCGGACCCGCAGACGCTGACCATCGACCTGCCGGGGGCAAAGGTGGCGGCGACGGCCAGGGTGGTGAGCCTGACCGCGCGCAGCATGCAGGCCACCAACACCATCGACAACCCGACGCACATTGTGCCGGTTAAGTCGACGCTGACGAACGTGAGCAGCAGCATCAGGCACACGGTGCCCGGCTACGCGATTGAGGTGATTCAGTTCGACGAGCAGTAGAAGCGCGGAAGCGCAGGGCCTGAAGGCCAGGCTGATTCAAACCACTTGCGGCACGACTGAACAGCTTGCGGAAAAACTCCCGCGGGCGGTAGGCCAGCAGTATCAACAGGGGCTTCAGCCCCTGAGATTTGGTTTTCAGGAATCCAACCCGGAAATGGACTTTTTCCGCAGCCTCTGAAGTCGTGCCCTGACACGGGGCTTTGCCAGCAGCGGGGCCAGCTGTGGGCTTTTCCGAAGCCCGTGGAGGCTTGGCCCTTCAAAGATATTTAGGCTGGGCTGTGTGAGACACATTCCTAGCGCTGCACGGCCCAGGCAAGGCCGTCGGGTTCGCCGCCGGCGTCGATGTGGCCCACGACCTCAAGGGTCTTCAAGTCAATCACGGCGACGTAGTTGTCCGGGCCGCAGGAGACGTAGGCCCGTGCGCCGTCCGGCTGCACCAGCACGCCCGCGGAGCCGTGCCCGATGGGCAGGCGCTTCACTTCCTTGTGCGTGGCCACATCCAGAATCACCAGGTCCGGCCCGTTCAGCATCGACACCAACGCCAGCTTTCCGTCCGGCGTGATCTTCAGCCGGTTGGCGCGGGGCACGTTGGCATCCAGCGTGGCCGTCACCTTCTTTTCCGCCAGGTTGACAATGGAGATAGTGCCATCCATGGCGTTGGCGACCCAGACTTCCTTGCCGTTGGGCGTTACGTCAAAGCCCTCGGAACCGTGACCCACGGGGATGACGGTCTCATTCCAATCGCCGCCGGGAGGGCCGGGCATGCGAGGCATACCGGGCGGAGGCGGCGGCATGCCTGCAGGGCCGTCGGTCTTGTCGAGCACGGTGACTGTGCCGGAGCTGACGTTGGTGGTGACAATGCGCCGCAGGCTGGGAAAGACGTAGAGCATGTGGGTGCGGTTCTGCCCCGTGCCCATAATCCAGTCCACCTTGCCGGTCGAGGGCGAGAAGCGCCCAATGGATTTCGCGCCCTCGGCGGTGAACCATACCTCGTCATCCGCGAAGAACAGCCCGTGCGGCCCGCGCAGCGGACCCAGATCGACGGAGGGCAGTGCTTCCTGCGCAACCAAGCCAATCACGGCGAGCGTGTGGTAGGCGCCGAAACCGTAGTTTGAGACGTAGGCGGTGCGGCCGTCGCTGGAGGCAATCACCTCATGAGGATCGTTGCCCACCGGCTCGCGCGCCACAGCGTGCAGGCTGACGGGATCAACAATGGCCAGCGTGTGATCGTGCTTTGAGAGCACCAGCAGCGCGGTCTTCGGCGTGGGCTGGGCGCATGCCAGTCCTGCAAAAGCCGCTGCAAAAACGATCAAGGCGGGGGATTGCCTGAGCTTCATACCGCGTGGTCCTTTAGACGAACATGTCTTTATCTGTTGGCGAATGGAGTTGCCGCGGCTCCGGCCTGCTGGGGCCGCGCAGCGCTCCAAGACCCGCCTTGAGAGCTGCTGCAATGGCAGACACCTGGCGAAGCGGCGCGTTGACGGCGTCGCTCACAAGCCCGCCGGCGCGGTCCACCTTATCCAGCGCGCTGCTCAACATGGCGTCCACTCGGCTGGTCTGGCGGCGCACCCGCTCCAGAATTTCCGTTGCCGACTCTTGCAGGTCCGCGCTCTGCGCGCGCATGTCGCCGGTCAACTTCGCCACGTCAGCGACGATGGAGTCGATTTTCGGGCCGACGCGGCTCAGCAACTCCTTGCCCTCGGTCACTGCCGGGAGCACGGTCGCGCGCACCTCTTCCATCTGGCTGCTCAGCGCAATGGACGTCTTGCGCAGCGTGAGGAAGAGCGCCAGCAAAATGACGGCCTGCAGCAGCACCGCCGCTCCGGTGACGGCAACGAAGATCAGCAGAAGGGTTTCAAAGTTCCCACTCGGCATGGACGTGGCCTCGCGCAGGACGACTGCAGTCTGCGAAACGTTCAGGTTGCTTCCGCCTGAATCGAGCGGAGGCTTGCAGTTTGAGCCGGCGCGCCGCCCTCATCCGCTGACGGCGCACCGGGTTACACAGAAATCACTCCCGGACAGCAATGCGGCCCGGGCGCGCAGTGCTACTCTGCCGGCTCATTTCCGCCGGAGGCAGTGGTGCGATAAGCATCGCGGCCGGCTTCCACAGCTGCAGCTACGCGGGTGCCCTGGTCGGTGACGAGGGTCTTGCCGCGCTCGACGAACTCCTCCCACTGGGCACGTCCGCGATCAACCGCCTCGCGTCCGCGGCCCACGTAGTCGTTCATCTGCTCCTTGCTCTTGTCCACCAGGGCGCCCACTTCTTCGACGGCCTGGCGGGTGCGGGTACGCAGATACTCCGTGCCCTCGCGAGCGCCTTGTGCAAGATCTTCTCTGGTTTCGCGGCCGCTCTTCGGCGCATAAAGAATGCCCACCAGCGCACCGACACCCAGCCCTGCAACAAACCACGCAAGTCCTTGGATCTTGTTATCTTCCGCCATGATGACGTGTCTCCCTTCTCGTTTACTTCAAGAAAACCTGAGCGTATCAAATTTCATGGTACGCCACAAATCACCGGTCGCGAAGCCCAATAAGAGACAGCAACCGGATTGCTCGGTGCAAAACGCCCGCCGCGCTATCCACTGCATTGGACGCAGTTTTGGGGAAACGAAAGCAAAAATCTCAGCTTGATTGCGCCGGGAACGGCCCGCCCGGCGACCACGCGCCTACCGGGGAATGAGGCTGCGGGCAATGGCGTCCAGCACGCCGTTGAGGAAGTTGAGGGACTCCGGAGCGGAGTAGCGCCTGCCGATTTCCAGCGCCTCATTAATCACAATGGGGAACGGCGTGGACTTGAAACCCAGCATTTCGCCCACGGCCATGCGCAGCAGGTTGCGGTCCACCGCAGGCATGCGCTCAAGCCGCCAGTGCCTGGAGTTGGCCACGATCAGCTCGTCGATCTTCTCCTGGTTGGCGATGGCCACGCGAAACAGGTCCTCTGCAAAGCCGCGCACTTCCGGCTCAACCTCGTCGGTAGCCTTCCAGAAGGTGGCGCGCACCTGGTCAGGGTTCTGCTTGCCAATGTCTGCCTGGAAGAGCATCTGCATGGCCAGCTCGCGGGATTTGCGGCGGGTACCGGCGGTCAAGCAGCGCCGCCTTTCGCGAGCTTGCGGCGCAGGCTCACCATCTCAATGGCCGCGGCGGCCGCCTCGAATCCCTTGTTGCCCGCCTTGATGCCGGCGCGGTTCAGAGCCTGCTCCAGCGTCTCGCAGGTCAGCACGCCAAAGCTGTGCGGAATGCCGGTCTCCTGCTGCGACTGGCCAATGCCGCGCGAGACCTCGTTGTAGATGGCCTCGTAGTGAGCGGTCTCGCCGCGCAGCAGGCAGCCGAGGGTGACGATGGCGTCCACCTGGCAGATGCCCT
>JAJYBT010000326.1 GCA_021778875.1 Acidobacteriota bacterium
GCGAGTCTCGTTGCAGCATATGGGCGCGAATCGCCTTTGTGCTGTCGTCCTTGCACACAAACGCCACATAAAGATACTCGTGCGTGTAGCCCATGTAGGCCACTGTCGGTTCCGTGGTCGGCGAGCCGTCGTCAGGATAGCGCTCGATGAAGTCCGATACGCGAAGCATGCTCCGCACCACGCTCGGCTTCGGACCCGTCGCCAGAAAATCCGCAATCTTGGGCGTCGCGGCAAGCGCGGGCACCACCACATGCGGCATCCCGCTGGGCAACGGTGGCAGCACCAGCCCCGATGCCGAATGGTCAGCTGCGTCGTCCCCCGCGTCGGCAGGTACGCTGCTTCTCCGGTCGGCCCCCGATGCCGCTGCACTCCCGGCAGGCAGCAGCAGCGCAAGCACAAACAGCAGCGTCAGCAGCCGCTTGCCCGCTGCCGCAGATCGGAGTCGTGAAAGATGCCGCAACAGCCCCTCATGCTTCAGCACGGATGGCGCGAAATGAATGTGAGCCCTTCTTTTCATCGTCGATCCATTCAGTCTGTGCCGCGATCCGGCGGCTTTGCATGGCCGGTCCCGGCTGCCCTTGCAGCGCTTGCGCCCGGTTCATCGCTATGTCTTTAGACTTGCAAATTCTACGATTGGCTTTCGTCCCGGATTCAGATTCAACCGCAATCCGGCTGGCGCGTGCTGACGAGAGATGCAATTTTGCATCGCCCCCCGGCCCAACGATGGTTACGTTTCCATTGTAATTCCTTTTTCCCTGATGCGCGACGGCGCAGCGTTCGACCAGCGCCCATGAAATAACCAGGGATACTCCCCCCGCCGAGATCGCAGTTCAGGCTGCGGCGCGCACCAGCAGACAGGTAATGTTGTCGTGCCCGCCGGCCTTCTTCGCCGCGCCCACCAGGCGCTCGCAAAGCTCTTCCAGAGGCTGGTTGGCCGCCAGCAGAGACTCGATGACAGCATCGGATAACTCGCGCGTCAGCCCGTCGGAGCAAAGCAGAAACAGGTCGCCCGGCTCGGCTTCGAGTCCAAAAACATCGGGTGTCACGCTGCATTGCGTGCCCAGCGCGCGGGTAATCACATTCTTCAACGGCGAACGCAGGGCCTCACTGCGGCTCATGCGCCCCATCCTCACCTGCTCTTCCACCAGCGAGTGATCCACCGTTAGCTGCTCCAGCCGCCCCCTGCGCAGCCGGTAGCAGCGGCTGTCTCCGATGTTGATCACCCACGCATGGCTCTCCTGCACCGCCAGAGCCACCAGCGTGGTCCCCATGCCGCTCAGCCGCTGGTTGCGCTTGCCGCGGGAGTAGATCGCTTCATTCGCGGCCACGATGGCCTGCTCCGCGGCTTCAGGCAGTTGCGCGGGGCCGTTGGCGTCGTTGGCCGTCAGCAGCCGCAACACCTCGTCCACCGCCAGCGAACTGGCAATCTCGCCAGCCGCGGCGCCGCCCATGCCGTCACAAACAACATAGACCCCGTCCTCGACGGAGTACCCGAATGCATCTTCGTTGGATGGTCGCTTGCGGCCGCGGTCGGTAACCGCCGCAGCCATGTAATGTAAGACGGCCGTAGCCAAGAATAACCCCCGCAGAATAGTGTACACACCGGCACAACGGCTGAAAACCGGCAAAAACGCCGCTCCGCGCGCCCATCAGCGCGCCGTACGCCCCTTGGCTGGCTGGGCCTGCGCCACCGGCGCGGGCAGGTCGTACACCTGAATCGCCCCCGCGTCCAGCACTGCCACCCGCCTGCCTGAAGGCGAAATCGCCACATTCCCGCCCCCATCCAGCGCAGGGCTCGCCCCAGCCTTCAGCACAAGCTTGCCGCTCGCCGCGTCATACACCTCCACCAGTTGGCCCCGCACATCGTCAAACGTCAGCGGCGAAAACGCATCGATGGGATGCGAGAGAACCAGCGTCTCCCGCGCCAGCCGTGACCCATTCGGAGCCATCACCAGCAGCGGCCACACCTGGTTCGGCGCCGCAAGCGCATCCCACAGCCGGCTGCCATCGGTCGAGAAAGCCACCATCAGGCGGCCACCATCGTTCGTGCAGGTGTTGGCCAGCGCCTCCTGTTGTGAAATGAATTGGATCGCGGGCGCGCACGTCGATTCCAGCTTGCCCAGAACCCTGCTGCCGCCGGTAAAGTAGTTCAAGTTCAGCATCCAGTCCCGGTCAGTGGACCGCAGCACCTCAAGATAGCCGTCGGTACTGATGGGCAGGCGCACCGGGCTGCGCACACGGCTCACCAGCATCACCCGCCCCGTTTCGCGGTGCAGAATGCGCACCACAGTGTCCAGCGGCCCTTCGCTGTCCGCGTTGCCGGTTGACATGCTGCCCGCCGCCGTCGCGGGGCTGGGAACATCGCCCGCCTTGGACTCGCCCTGGGCCGGTTCGTTCGAGTTCGTCACCATGAACTGCTGCGTCGGGTCCATTTCAACCCATTCCAGCCGTCCCGGAAAATGAAGCAGGGGCTTCAGCTCCAGCGTCGCGTTGCCCTGCTTCAGATCCTCCCTGTCGCGCAGCAGAAAATGCCCGTCCTTCAGCATCCACAGGTAGCGCTCGTGGTCGTGCACGGTCCACAGCGTCTCGGCCTCCACCGCGCCCTGAGGCAGCGCCAGCACAAGCGCGCGAATATGCCGCTCCTCTTCGTCAGTCGAGCCCGTGCGATGAATCAGCCCCGGCGCGCGAAAGGTAAACAGCAGCCGGTTTTCGCCGATAAAGTCCAGCGAGACGAGGCTCTCGCGCTGCCCCTGATAAAAGGCTCCTGGAGCGTAGAACCCGAGCGGCTCAACGGGAATGGTCATCGCGGCCGGCTGCGAAGCTGTCATGAAAGGCTTCTTCACCGGCGGGGCGTCCTCATCGGCTTTTCCCTTGCGATGACGCGAAAAAGCGCCGCTCCCCTGCGCTGCCACCGGCCCCAGCGCCAGCATCGCCGCAACTGTCAGCCCCAGCGCCAGGCGCCAACTCAAATCACCCGTCCAGAAATCACCCTTCAGGAGCCGCTTTGCCATCGATAGCTATTCTCGCCGATGCCGACGGTTTTGGGCAGTGACACCCGCGACCATCCGTATGCGACAGTAAGAAAAGGCATGACAACTACTGCCAACACAAGCCGGCGCGTCGCCTTCCTCGGCTACGGAGCCTGCGCGCTCGCCGGTTGCCTCTGGGGCACAGGCTTCTACTTCGGCCGCCTCGCGCTCAACGAGATGAGCGTGGAGCACATGGTGCTCTACCGCTTTCTCTTTGCCAGCATGGGCATGTTGCCGGTTGCGCTGGCCAGCCGCGTTCGCCTCACACGCAGTGAGATGCGCCTGCTCCTCATCTCCGCCGCCTTCGGCATTCCGATCCAGTTCCTCATCCAGTTTCACGGCCTGGCTCTCACCACCGTCAGCCACGCATCGCTCATGGTCGGCTCCATGCCGGTTTTGCTTGGTGTAGCGGCCGCGCTCTTCGCCGGCGAGCGCCTCGACGCCATCGGCTGGCTCGCCCTGGCCGGTTCCACCGCCGGCGCGGCGCTCATCGTCCTCGGTGGCCATCGCGGCCCCGCTGCCGCCGGCCAGCCATCGCTCATCGGTGACCTGATGGTGGTGGCCTCGCTCTGCACCGCGCTCGCCTGGATTCTGCTCAGCAAAAAGCTGATGCTCACCCACACTGCGCCTGTGGTCACTGCCTATACCATTCTCTCCGGAACAGTGATGCTGGCCGTTTGGGTCCTCGGTCCCTGGCTGCTCAACCCCTGGCTGGCGCACAAGAGCCCGCCGCCGCCCTTCGCCCATGTCAGCCCCACGGCATGGGCAGCGCTGGCCATCAGCGGCCTGGCCTGCACCGCCACCACAACCCTGCTCTGGAACTGGGGCATTCATCGCGTGCCCGCATCCCGCGCCGGCGTCTTCCTCAACATCGAACCCGCCCTCGGTTCCTGGCTCGGCGTCAAGCTCCTCGGCGAGCACCTCGGACCCCACGCATGGGCCGGCGGCGCGCTCATCCTCGCGGCAGCCGTCGTCCTCACCACCCGCGGTCACGAGCCGCAGCCCGACGTCATCCTCGAATAGCCGCCCTCAACCGTATGCCCCAGGGGTGCAATCTCTGCCACTTGCGCGGTATTGTCTCCCCACGCAAAATCGTTACACTGGGAACCGAAACAAAAGCAGGAGGCCCTTGTGGCGCTACTATCGTGGACGCACGCCAGCACCGTGGGCGTCAAGGCCATGGACGACCAGCACGGCATCCTGATGGATGCAATGAACGACCTGCGCCTGACGCTGATGAACGGAAGCGGTAAAGCGCGCACCAATGCGCAGTTGGAGCAGCTTATCGAGTTCACCCGCAAGCACTTCCAAAGCGAGGAGCGCCTGCTCGAACAGCAGAATTTTCCTGATCTGCCCGCCCATCGCATCGCGCATCAGCGCTTTCTCGCCCAGGTACGCGAAGCCGTCAATCGCGGCGAAGACGGCGAAAGCGTCCGCCTGATTTACATGCTGCGCGCCTTGTACCTGGAACACATCGAGCAGTTCGACCGGCCCTACGGCCAGTGGCTGAACGAGCGCGGCGTCTACTAGCGCCCTATCCCTCGAACGACAACTGAGTCGCGGCCCACGAAGGCGCGGCCGCCTTCGACTCTGACGCCAGATCGTAGACCAGCCGCTCCAGCACCATCCGCTTGTCCGGCGGCGAGGAGCGCAGCTCCAGGTCGGCCCGCGCAATCAGCCGCAGAGCGCGCGTCAGTTCCCGGCGGCTCTTGTAGCGGCGCGCCTGGCGAATCAAATCATCCGCCGCAAACGGCGGCATCCTGAAGCCCTGCCAAAGCGCCTGCCAGATCGCCCGCGAGTCGCG
>JAJYBT010000327.1 GCA_021778875.1 Acidobacteriota bacterium
AGAAGAGGGGTCCGAGGCTCCTGCACAGGCACAGGCACGGCCAGCAAGCGAGTTCGATGAGCGGCAGCCGCGCTCCAATCAGAGCACGATTCTGATTGAAGGCGGCGAGGACTTCGACGACGATGAGGAAGAAGGTTCGGACGAGGAGACGGAGCCGAACTTCAACCGCGCTGAAGGCGCTCCTGTGGGCCAGCCTGCCGGTTCGGGCCGTCCTCCGGCGAACAACAATCGCCGCCGGCGTCGCCGCAGACCAACTGGCGGCCGCGGACCGGGCAGTGGCGGCGGTCAGAGCTAGGGCGCAGTCAAGGTTCGCTAGAGCAGAGAGGCCTGGATATTGCATCCAGGCCTCTCTGTTTGCGGAATCAAATGTACGTCTGCCATAGCGGTATGAAGTAACATTCCAGCCGCAATAGCATTGTTGAACTATCTGCAGACCACCCGTAATTCATCGGATAACCTTTCCAAAAAAATCACGAGCTCAGGTGTCTTTCTCAAATAGACTCAACAGCGATGGGAGCCAGTCTTTATATTGTCGTCGAGGGAGACGATCCCGGGTTTGACATCTTCGTCAACGGCCACTCTGTGGCTCGCAACGAGGAATCGCTGGAGCGGTTGGCAACGACGTTGCGCGTCAAGCCGCTGTTGGATTTCTTTTCGGCCGATGAGAACTCAATGGCCTTGTTACTGGAACAGGGTGCAGGCAATCCGGAATGGACGCGCAACCTGCCGCAGCCGCAGTGGTACATGGCTGCTGAGGGTCTGCAGACGATCACGGCACTGATTCATTTTTTGTCAGAAAGTTCAGCGGCCCTTGGCTCTGAGACCTATCCAGTGCTGTCCGAGCTTCGCGAGTACGAGCGTGTTTTGAGCAAAACTCAGGAGCGTGGACTCCGCTGGCATCTCGCGGCAAGTTGGCGTTGACCCTCGAGAACTCGCTCAATCAGCCACTTCTTGCTGTTCCCGAGGCGCAAACACATTGCCCATCCGCTGAATCTCCGCTCCAACGCTGCGCAGCTTCTCTTCAAAACGTTCGTAGCCCCGATCCATGTGGTACACGCGGTCGAGAATCGACTCGCCATCGGCCACTAGAGCCGCCAGCACCAGGGAGGCGGAGGCGCGCAGGTCCGAGCACATGACGGCTGCCGCCGAGAGCTTTGCCGCGCCGCGCACGGTTGCGGTTCGGCCGTCCACCTTGATGTTGGCGCCCATGCGCACCAATTCCTGCACGTGCATGAATCGGTTCTCGAAGATGTTCTCTTTGATCAGGCTCACACCATCGGCCTGCGTGGCCAAGGCCATGTACTGTGCCTGCATGTCGGTAGGGAAGCCGGGATACTCTTCTGTAGAGATGTCTGCCGCAAGCAGCCGTTCGGCGGAACGCACGCGGACAGCGCCAGGACCGGCAAGATCGATACGAGCGCCTGCCTCCTCCAGTTTGGCGATAACGGCGCGGAGGTGATCGGGGTTACAGTCAGCCACCGTCAGATCGCCGCCAGTGATGGCCCCGGCGATAAGGAACGTGCCTGCTTCGACACGGTCAGGATTGATGCGATAGTGTGCGCCATGAAGGCTGGTGACGCCCCGCACCCGGATGGTGGATGTCCCGGCGCCTTCGATTTTGGCGCCCATGGCGATCAGCAATGCAGCCAGGTCGGTCACTTCCGGCTCGCGCGCGCAGTTTTCCATCACCGTTTCGCCATCGGCCAGCACCGCAGCCATCAGCAGATCTTCGGTGCCGGTAACCGTGATCTTGTCAAACACCAGATGCGCGCCCTTCAGGCGAGCGGCACGCGCCTCCAGATATCCGTGCTCCTGCACGATGGTCGCGCCCATCTTCTCCAGGCCTTTAATGTGCAGGTCGATAGGCCGTCCGCCGATGGCGCAGCCGCCGGGCATGGCAACACGCGCCAGGCCCGTACGGGCGACCAGCGGCCCAAGCACGAGAGAACTGGCTCGCATCGTCTTCACGATTTCGTACTTTGCAACGGGATCGGAGAGCGTACGGCAACTGATGGTAGTGAGGGAGTGATTGCTCCCGCTGCCCAGCATAACCTCTGCGCCCATTGAGGCTAAGAGCCGGCGTTCGGTTTCGATGTCGCGGACATGGGGAATGTTTTCGAGCGTGACCTCGTCCTCAGTAAGGATCGCAGCAGCCATGCACGGAAGAGCAGAGTTTTTGGCGCCCGACACCCGGATTGCGCCCACCAGCGGATTCCCGCCGCGAATGACAAATTTATCCATGAAAAATGTGCAACTCCTGACTCTCCAGTTTAAATCCGGGGGCGAGGAAGGCAGGGAAGCGACAAGGCGGGGAAACTCAGAGATAACAATTTTGGAGTTCTGGCGCTTCCCGTATGTGGCGGGCTGAGGCGGCCCGGGGATATCGATCAGATCCCGGCATCCATGCGGGATGCCGGAAGGTAGGCTCTACAACTCCAGCACGTTGTCTTCAATTGCCAGTCGCACGTTGCCGTCTGACTTTGCCAGTCGCCGTACCGCTTCGGGCTTGTCCACCTTCGCCTTGAGCATCACCAGAGCCACCGGAACGCTGCGGCCCGCACTCTTGATAGTCTGCACCGCAGTCTCGCGGTTAATGTTGCAGGCGCGCATCAGGATGCCAATGCCGCGCTCGACCAGCTTCGAGTTCTGCATGTGCACGTTGACCATCAGGTTCTCGTAGACGTAACCCAGGCGCGTCATGGCGCCCGTGGTGATCATGTTCAGAACCATCTTCTGGGCTGTCCCGGCCTTCATGCGGGTTGACCCGGAAACAACCTCGGGGCCGACTTCGGCGACAATGGCGATGTTGGCTGCCTCGGCTACAGGGGTTCCCTGGTTGCAGGTTACGGCGGCGGTAAAGGCACCACGCGCGCGTGCATACGCCACGGCGGCTACTACGTAGGGAGTCCGGCCTGAAGCAGAGAGGCCGACTACCACGTCCTTGCGCGTTGGGCGACGGCGGGCAATGTCCCGCTGTCCAAGCTCTTCCGAGTCTTCATTCACCTCGACGGCCGATGCAAGCGCCTTGGGACCGCCTGCCATGATGTACTGCACCTGTCCTGGGGCGGTGGAATAAGTGGGTGGGCATTCGGAGGAGTCGAGGGCGGCGATGCGCCCACTGGAGCCCGCGCCAACATAAATCAACCGGCCACCATCGCGCAGGCTGCGGGCTACATGATCTATCACCTGGGCAATCTCCGGAATAGCCTTCTTGACGGCTGCGGCCACCTTGCTGTCTTCGTGATTGATGATGCGGGCGATCTCGAGTGCGGATTTTGTGTCGAACCCCTGAGAAGCCTCGTTCTGGCTCTCGGTTGTCAACTTCTGGAGCAGGCCTGCCGGATCTCTCCGGGCTTCCTCTCTTACGTGCGTGTCAGTTGTTTCCTGCATGGTTGGACTGCTTAGCATCGAGCGTATCCCCAGATTCATATTGTAGCCGCAAATCGAGCAAGTCCAGAGAGAATTATCTTGGGATGGACTTCAAAGGACACTCTTACTTGCGGGGAGAAAGCAGCGCCATTCGGACTGCATCGTGGAAGGCAGGTCGAACTTCTCGTATCAATTGGCTTTGCCGGTCGGGCCAGGTGCGATTGGTCAGTAACACCACAGCCACCCCCGCATCCAAATCGATCCAGAGGGAACATCCGCTGTAGCCAAGGTGCCCGATTGAGTGGGGCGAAAAATGTTGTCCTGCCGAGGATTCCTGTGAGGGTGTATCCCAGCCAAGAGCCCTGGAGCTCCCATCCGGTTTCTGGCGCTCGGCAAAGGTCTCAATCGTCGCGGCTTCAAACAGGCGCGGTATTTCCGCGGTGGTCTGTGGCTGCAGACCCTCAAGGATTGCCTGGGCGAAACGCAGAATATCCGGCACATTGGAGAACAGACCGGCATGTCCCCCTGCGCCCTGAAGCAGCCACGCGTGTTCATCCTGAACTTCACCCTGAATGCGGCGACGGCGAAAGCTCGTGTCGTTCTCGGTAGGTGGGATCAAAGGACGCGCACTGGCCGGCGGGCAGAACCCTGTGGCGCTGAGCCCCAGTGGGTCATATAGCTCTCTGCGGACCCAGGTGGCCAGGTACTCGCGCGTAAGCACGTCCAGGGCCTTGCCCAAAAGGATAAAGCCTGGGTCGGAGTATTCGGCGCGCGTTCCCGGCCCAGCTTCCAGCGGAAGTTGCAGGCATGCCCGCAGCAGCGCGGCGGGGGTAGCGGCGGTGCGGAAAAGCGCCACATAACCGGGCAGCCCCGAGTTATGAGCTAGAAGATGCCGCAGCCTCACGTGGCGCGCCTGCTCCGCAGTCGAGCGACCCACAACAAAGCCGGGAAGCAGTTCGCCCAGTGGTGTCTCCAGATCAAGCTGGCCTCGCTGATAGAGAAGCATTGCAGCAGCTGTAGTGGCCATCACCTTGGTAAGGCTGGCCACGTCATACGCCGTTGTTGCCGTGACGAGAGGAGCATCGTCGTCATAGGTGAAGCGTCCCAGCGCATCCTGGAGGACCACTTCGCCGCCTGCATAGACGCCAAAGGCACAGCCGGGAAACGCGCGCGCAGTCATTGCCTCAGAGAGCACCTTATATACGCGGGCGAACCGGTCTTGCAAATCAGCTGCCGGGCTACCGGACGAATTGGCAATAGGCTTCATCCTTGTTTAGCATCCTAACGCGAACACCCGGCAAACGGCGAAGGGCGGAGTATTTTGGCGGCCTTGCGTCCGTTGGGCTACCCTCAGATGTAAATTCTCCGTCTATCTGAGTAAGAGACGCTCTGGAGGAAGGGATGTGTCTGCAGGATGTACGATGGATGTCCGTA
>JAJYBT010000328.1 GCA_021778875.1 Acidobacteriota bacterium
TGCGGCAACGAGCTGCAGTTCTTCAAGGACACGCCCAAGGAATACGACGCCTGGAACATCGATCCCGGCACACTGGATCAGCGCATCTCCGTTCCCGCCAAGGCAGACTCCGTGGAGGTGCTGCGCGAAAAGGGAGAAGTGCCCGCAGTGCGCGTCACGCGCAACTGGCAGAGCTCCAGGTTTGTGCAGACCATCAGCCTGGCTGCGGACGCAAACCAGGTGGACGTGGACAACCAGTTCGACTGGCATGAGACGCACGTCCTGCTCAAGGCGGCCTTCCCGCTGGCAGCCACCAGCCACTTTGCCACGTTTGAGATTCCCTACGGCACCGTGGACCGCCCCACAACCCGCAACAATAGCTGGGAGAAGGCACAGTTTGAGGTGCCCGCGCAGCGCTGGGCTGACCTGGGCGACGGCAAGCACGGGTTTACGCTCATCAACGAATCGAAGTTTGGCTACGACGCCGTGGGCAATCTGCTGCGTCTCTCGCTGCTGCGCTCGCCCGTATGGCCTGACCCGGAGGCCGACCGCGGTCACCACCACTTCCGCTATGCGCTCTATCCGCACGCCGGCACGTGGAAAGATGCTCTCTCGGTGCGCCACGGATGGGAGTACAACTATCCGCTCACAGCGGTCGTCGCCACCTCGCACGCCGGTTCCCTGCCGGAGCAGCACTCCTTTGCCGCAGTCGAGCCGCAGAACATTGTTCTCACGGCCGTCAAGAAAGCCGAGGACGCAAACGGCCTCATCTTCCGCGCCTATGAGTGGGCAGGCAAGAACGCAACCGCTGAGTTCCATGTGCCTGCCGGTGCCTCTGGCGCCACCGTCACCAATATGATGGAGAAACCCGAAGGCAATCCGCTCCCGGTCGCCGGCGACGTCGTCAAGGTGCCCATCCATCCCTATGAAATCCTGACCATCCGCGTGGATTATCCCCACGGCGGTCCACAACAGTAGGGCTTTCTCTTCTGCACCGGGCAGGCCGCGCACGCTTCACGCTGCGGCCTGCCTTTTCTCTTTCAGTGCCCCGTATCGTTCCATCCCATTCGTTTGGTACTCTATCTGCCGGGAGCCTTCGCTATGGACATCACTTCCCCGTTCTTCGTTGTGCCCGTGATTGTTGCTGTCTTCTTCGTCGCCATTCTCTTCTCCACCAGCAGCAAGGAAGACGGCCACTCGGCGCACTGATTCGCATAACCCCATGCCAAGCCATCTCCGCGCCAACGCCAGCCGCCGAGCGTTCCTTGCAGGCGCAGCGTCGTCGGCTGCGGCTACACTTCTCAGTCCGCTCCTCAGCCACGCGCAGAGTGCTTTCTCCATACCCAGGCCGCACTTCGCTTCCGCTGACCCGGCATGGGCGCGCACCTGGGATGCCGCGGTAACCGTTCTCGCCGGCAATCTCCGCACGGTTCCTTACTATGCCCATCCAGTGCTCGTGGAAGGCAGCACCTATCAGGGCATCTGGCAGGAGTGCGGCCCGCACGAGGGGCTCGTCTACGCCCGGCTGGCAAGATACATTCCACATTCTTCCTCCGGCATCTCTCCGCTGCAGGCCGCGCGCAACAACCACATGGCGTTCTTCACGCTGCAAAGGCCGGATGGCCAGCTTCCCGCTAGCGTAAAAACCTCAGAGGTCGGCTTTGGGCAGATCCAGATGGTGGTCCCCATCGCCGCCACCGCATGGGAACTGGCCGAGCTTACCGGCGACGAGGAATTGCTGACCATGGCCTATCGCGCCTGCAGCCGCTGGGATGCATGGCTGCGAACCTATCGCGATACGCGCAAGACAGGCTTGGTGGAAGGCTTCTGCACCTACGACACGGGACACGACAACAGCCCGCGCTGGAAGGGCATTCCCAATCGCTGCCCCGACGCGGACGCGCGCAAATGCCCGCCGCTGGCCAGCATGCCGCGCCTGTGCCCCGATCTTTCCGCCACGGTCTTCGGCGGTCGCCTTGCGCTGGCGAAGATGGCAAAAGCTCTCGGCAAAAATATTGAGGCGGATCACTGGCGCGCCGACGCGGAGCAGATTCGTCAGCGAATCCTCGACAAGCTTTACTGTGCAGAAGACGCCGCCTTCTACGATCTGGATGCGCAAAACCGCTTTGTGCGCGTGCGCTCGGATGTCATCAGCCGCGTACTCGGCGAGCATGTTCTTGACCCGGCGCAGCTTCGCGATCGCGAGATCTTTCAGGCGGTCTGGAATCGCCAGTTGCACAATCCCCATGCCTTCTGGGCTCCTTACCCGCTCACCAGCATTGCCATGGACGACCCAACGTTTGTGCGGCCCATTCCGCGCAACTCGTGGGGCGGAGCATCCCAGGCGCTCACGGCGCTGCGTGCTCCCCGCTGGATGTCCTACTACGGCAAGCAGGCGGAACTGACCCAGTTGATGCAGCGCTGGTGCCAGGCCATCCTGCGCCACGGCGAGTTCCGCCAGCAGATAGACCCGCTTACGGGCGACTTCACGCTGCCCGACCCCGGCGGCTACTCGCCCGCGGCGCTCGTCTTCCTTTCCTTCGCGGAGCAGCTGCGGCACACCGCCTGACGCATCAGCGCTGGCGTAGCCGCACCAGCAGCATCCCCTGCCTCGGGACGCTCAGATCCAGCTGCACCTTGCCCTTGTGCATCGCAACGGCATGCTCCGGAGCCGTCTGCTGCAATGAGCCTTCCCGCTGCAGCTGAGTAATCTGCGCTGCCGTGGGATGCGCCGGGCTCCCCATCTGCTGCCACGCCCGATACGCGTTGCTGTGAAGCGCATCCATGCGGAACTCATCTTCCACGGCGGCTGCGCTCTTCAAACCACCCAGCGCAAGCACCACGCGCGCCGGCGGACCGTCCTCATCGGCATCGTGGTAGTTCCAGATCAGCACGTCGATCTCATCGCCGTTGCGGGTAGCCACGGCGTTCACGTCCGGAGCGCCGGTAACGCTGTGGGCCAGGATCTGCTCCAACGGCAGCGCGCCCGTGCTCTCCGTGTCCAGCCACTCTGCGCCGGGCTTGCCGCCGCCCAGCATGCCGAACATGCGGAAGGCATTCATCACCGGCTTGTCGATGCCATCGGTGGCCAGCGCACGAAACCCCACAAACGCGGGCTGATCCTCAAACTCAAAGGCCCACGTCACCGCGCCTTGCACTGTTACACCATTCGCGCGAGCCAGCTCGTAGGTGCGCATGGTGGCTTCCGTCACGCTCAGGCCATACAGCGGGCCGTTGCGATATCCATTCTGGCTGCTCAGGCAGGCCGCGCATCCCTCGGGGTCGCTCTCTCCCAGGATGATCGGCGTATGCTTCCATTCGGGATAGCTGGCAATCACCACCATGCCGCGCTCCACGGCCTTTAGCTGGGTTGCAACGCTCATTTGCACGTGGCCATCCACAATCGACGGCTGCCCCTTCGGGTGATAGCTGATAAAGTCCAGCGGAGCACCCGTTCCTCCGGTGGCGGCATTCACGCCGTGCGCACAATGCTCCAGAAACTGCCGCAGGAAAGCCTCAGAGCGGCCGGGATGGATACCCGTTGCCTCTGGCCCACCAATCTTTGCATGGGGCAGCACCTTGCGGATCGCGGCGGCGGTCAGATCGTACAGCCGGTCATACTGCTCCGGCGTGCCATGCCAATAGGGGATATCCGGCTCATTCCACACCTCCCACAGCCACGTGTCCACCTGGCTTCCATAGCGCTCATGCAGATGCGCGGTGTAGGCAACCACCAGCCTGGACCACTTGGCTTCATCGTTTGGCGGATAGCTCCAGCCGGTAAAGACATCCCCTTTGGGAAAGGTATGCCGATAAGGCTGAGGATGCGTGGAAAGCGCCTCGGGCATGAATCCAATCTCTACAAGCGGCCGAACATGCGCCGCCAACAGAGCATCAAAGATGCGATCTGTGATGGTAAAGTCGTACACTGGCGTTCCGTCCGGCCGCTCGGTGTAGACATTCGTGGAGCCCCACTTC
Source organism: Acidobacteriota bacterium (assembly GCA_021778875.1). Next base: position 3,958 of record JAJYBT010000328.1, read on the forward strand.
AGCGATCCGTCTCCGTTCCCCGTCGTCAGCAGGTTGTGCGGGCGAAAGTACACCGGCACGGGACTCAGCGCCGCTAGTTCGCCCAGCAGCTTCCTGCCGTTCGGCGCATACAGATAGTTCGGCTCATCGGCGCCAAAGTAATTCCATATCGGCGTGTAGGGGCCGGTCGACCGGTCGGCGTGCACCTGCACAAGCACTTCGCTCGGCTGCGATTTCGACGGTTGAGCAGGAGTCTGGCCAGTGAGCCCCATAGGAGCCGACAACGCCGCCGCAAGCAGGGAAACACCTATCCCGGTAAACGCATTCTTCATGCGTTCCACCATACCGGATTCCCTCCGCCTGCAGGCAAGCACGAAGTGGATTCGAGCCAGGCAACCGCCGCTGCACGCTCTCCCATCAGTAGCATTCTGCAACTATTCGGCTCTGCTCGCCGCGGAAGGTGGTACAAAGAGGATGCCAGGGTCGCAACGATTCCAGGAACCATCGGTCATCCAGTGTCGTAATGCAGAGAATGAGGGCCAATGCCATGATGCGGAAAACAGCGTGCCTGCTGGCAGCACTGATCGCGATAGCCGGCATCGCAGGTTGCAGGGTGAATGTCGATAAAGGATCGAACGGCGAAAACAAGAAGGTGCAGGTGGATACCCCCTTCGGCGGCGTCCATGTGAACACGGACACCGTCACAGCCTCCGACCTTGGCCTGCCTGTCTATCCCGGCGCCACGCAGGTGCAGAATGACGACAACAACAAGTCCGCAGATGTGCACCTGGGCTTCGGTGAGTGGCAACTGCGCGTGCGTGTCGTCTCCTACACCAGCCCCGACCCGCAGGACAAGGTTGT
>JAJYBT010000329.1 GCA_021778875.1 Acidobacteriota bacterium
CCGCAACAGGTTCCGCCGCATCCCCTGCTCCACCTGCCCCAGCGCCCGTGCCGCCCCGTCAATCCAATCCACGGTCAGCCCCTGCGCCAGCCGCTCCAGTTCAGCCGTCATATCCACATTGCGCACCAGCCGTGGCGTTCCCGCCACCACCAGCAGCAGATCCTCCACCAGGCTGCCCAGCGCCCGCAGCAGGTTCACCGTCTTCTCCTGCCCGTCCGCCCCGGCGCGATACGTCTCCGTCGCGCGGAACAGTTGCGAGTAGTCCGGCTCGCGCAGCGCCGTCTTCAGAATCACCAGCGCGTCCTGCCGGCTCGTCACGTAGGCGCCCAGGTCCAGGCCCAGCGCGCGGCCCACGGCCCCCTCCGCCAGCCTGGCCACCAGCGCCCGCTCCTGCGGCCGCAGCTCCGGACGCCGCTTTGCCAGCAGCGTCTCCAGCTCCGCCGCGGGCAGAGCCCCCAGCCGGTGCAGAATCGCCCGCGAGCGAATCGTCGGCAGCAGCTCCTGCGGATTCTCCGCCAGCAGAATCAGCGATGTGTGCTCCGGCGGCTCCTCCAGCACCTTCAGCAGGCTGTTGGCCGCCTCCTTCATAAACGCCGACGACGTAAAGATCGTGAACGAGCGCCGCGCCTCCGCCGGAGGCCGGTAGTAGGCCGCATGGATCACCTGCCGCACCTGCCCCATCTTGATCATCAGCTGCGGCGGGTCCGGCGGCACAATCAGCACATCCGGATGCGTCTGGATCAGGATGCGCGTGTCGCGCTTGTCCGCCTCGCGCATATCCTCGCGCGCCGCCACGGCCTCGGCCACGCGGTCTTCCAGGCTGGCGGCCTCGCCAATGCGCTCGCAGTTCCGGCAGCGGCCGCAGTAGTCCGGCAGCCCGTCGCTCTCCGTCGGCTCCAGGCAGTTCACCGCGCGCGCCAGCATCAGCGCCAGCGTGTACTTGCCCGCGCCCTTCGGCCCCGCCAGAATCATCGCCTGCGGAAACCGGTCCGCCCGCACGCTCTCGCGCAGCCGCGTTACCGTCGCCGCATTGCCCAGAAACTCCTGAAAGCCCACGTTTCGAGTCTAGAGCATCCCGGCCCGCCGTGCAGCCCGCAGCTAGCCGCGCGCAATCGCCACCACGCGAATGCCGTGCTTCGGCCGCAGCGTGATCTTCGGCTGCGGCTCAAAGCTCTGCCCCGGCACCAGTGCCAGCCGCCACCGCTGCGCAATCGTCGCCAGCGCCAGCGTCGCCTCCATCCAGGCAAACGACTCGCCAATACACTGCCGCCCGCCGCCGCCAAACGGAAAGTAGGCAAACCGTGGCCGCTCCGCCTTGGCCTCCGCCGTAAACCGCTCCGGCCGGAACCGTTCCGGCTGCGGATACCAACGCGGATCCCGCTGCACAATGTATTGGCTGAAGAACACCATCGTGCCCTTCTCCAGCCGGTATGGCCCAATCTGCACATCCTCCAGCGCCTCGCGCCCCATCGCCCACGCCGGCGGATACAGCCGCATCGACTCCGACAGCACCATCGCCGTGTACTCCAGCCGCGGAATATCCGCCAGCGTCGGCAGCCGCCCGCCCAGCACCGCGTCCAGCTCCGCATGCAGCCGCGCCTCCGCGTCGGGATTCTGGCCCAGCAGCAGCCATGTCCACGCCAGCGCGTTGGCCACCGTCTCATATCCCGCCAGAAACAGCGTCAGCACCTGGTCGCGCAACTCCTTCGACGTCAGATGAAGCCCATCGCCGCCCGCCTCATCGTCCTTGGCCGCCAGCAGCATCGACAGCAGATCTCCTCGCTCCTCCAGCCCGCCCGGCGTGGCCTCCGCCTCCGCGCGCCGCGCTTCGATCATCCCGTTCACCACCGCATCCAGCTTCGCCTTCGCCCGCCGAAAACGCCGCATCCCCGGCAGCGGCGTGTTCAGCAGCAGCTCCGCACGCGGAAGCGCAACCAGGTAGTTGTACAGGTCCATGATCGCGTTCACCTGGTCGTTGATTACGTGAATCTCCGGCGTCACCGCTGTGTCAAACAGCGTGCGTGCCGTCACCTGCAGCGCCAGCCGCATCATCTCCGCAGACGCGTCAAAGGCATCGCCGGGCTTCCACTCCGCGCTCACGCCCTCGGCCATCTCCACAATCTGGTCGGCATACCGCTGGATGCGCTGCCGATGAAAGGCAGGCGCGGCAATGCGGCGTCCGCGTTTATGCGTCTCGCCGTCTGCCGTAATCAGGCCCTCGCCCAGCAGGATCTTCATCCGCTTCTGCGTGCGGTCCTTGCCAAAGCTGGCCGCCTTGTCGATCAGCACTTCGCGAATATCCGCCGGGTCATGGAAGAGCACCACATCTCGCCAGAAGATACGGTAATGCGCAGCCCGCTCATAGCGCCGCAGGTGCTCAAACAGCAGAATCGGATTGGCCGGCTTGAAGAACTTATGGAACAGGTAGAACGGCAGGTTCATGCGCAGGCCGGGCGGATATGCATAGCGCCCGCGCTGCACAATCGCCAACTCTTCCTTCCCGGCCTGCTCGTTTCCCGTTGGATTCGACGTACCCACACTGGCAGTCTAGAGCATCCCCTCTGGGTCATGCCCGCCCCGCGCCACACGACAAAAAGCGCGCTCGACGCCACCTGCAACCACGCTAGGAAAACACACCACGCCATCCAGACCGGCCTGCACCAGACCGGCCTTCCGCTTGCCCTCAGGCCAGCCCGCGCATCTGCGGGTCAACATCGAGCCATTCACGAGCCTGAAACGCCAGCGCGGCGCAGGGTTGCCCCACGCCGCGCCGCTGCCTTTCGGTCCCCGTCTCTGCTTCAGGGATGCATCACCAGCGTCTGCTGCACCTGGAACGTCAGCGTCGACTCCGCCGGCACCGTCACCTGCTTGCCGCGCGTCACGTACTGTGTCACCGCGCCCAGCGCGCCGCCGGCCAGCGTGCCAATGCCCGCGCCGCGCCCGCCGCCAAAGACCGCACCCATCAGCGCACCCAGGCCCGCGCCGCCGCCCGTGTACTCGGCCGTCCGGCGATTCATGCCAAACCCGGCGCCGCCGTTCTCCGCCACCGACGACGTATCCACCCGGTAGTCCCGCCCGTTCAGGTTCACCGAATACAGATCCAGCGCCAGGTTCTTCGCCGTCGCGCTGGTTCCCTTGTTCAGGTCCACCACCTGCAGTTGCGCCGCGGTCCCCGCCGGAATCCCCACCGCGCCCGTGCTGTCCATCACGTCCTGCTGAATCCGCGCCGAATACAGATGGCCCAGCGTGTCCTTCGTGCTGTCAATCGTCGTATCCGTGCGCACCGTGATCTGCGTTCCCGACGGAATCACCAGCGACGGCGTCATCGAGCCGCTGCTCCCCTGCCCTACGGCAAACCGCGACGGCACCCGCCCGTAGTTCGACTGCGCCGCAGCCGGGCCGCCGTAGTTGTTGCCCTGCGCCATGCCGGGATTTCCGGGCCCGCTGTTCATGGCCCCGTTGTTCATGGGATAGCCCGGCTGCTGCTGCATCCCCGCCTGCGCCGCGCCCGTAAACACCAGCGACGAAACATCCGTCAGCGGAAACACGTAGGAGATGCCGTTCGCGCCCTGGAACGACACCCGCGTCGCCCCCAGCAGGTGTCCCGAATACGACTGCCCGCCCCGCAGCGAGATGTGGTCCTCCAGGTTCGAGAACACCAGCGACTGCACGTCGTTCACCGGGAACGTATACTCAACCCCCGCCGCGTCCTTGAACCGCAGCGTGCCATTCGGCGCGCCCGTGTAGTTGCCGGAGTAGCTCTTGCCGTCCCGCAGAATCACAAAATCCGCCCGGGCCGCCAACGCCCCGAAGCTCAGCATTACCAGTGACGCAATCACTGCTCGTTTCATCCTTTTCCATCCTTGTCTGTTTGAGTCGGATCACCGGCGGGTGACCACCGCACACACGGATTAGATGGAAGATTGCGCCGTCAGGCTGGCCCGCCCTCGCCGATTTCTCAAAACTTTTGCCCATCCCCGGCGGCAGCGCAACCCGCGAACGCGCATTCTCCTGAGCCCTTGCGCTCGCGGCCGCATCCAAAGTGGGTGCCTGCCCTGCCCGTACAATAGACTTGAGAGTCATCCCCAACCCATGCCGGAAGAAGCGCAAAACTCCAACCCGAGCCAAGTCGCCAGCCGCAAGCCGGAGCCCCCCAAGCCCGCCGCGCGCAAAAGCGACGACGACTCTGTCGGCAAGGTTTACGACTCGCGCCTCATCCGGCGTCTCGGCGCCTATCTGCGCCCCTACTGGTGGCAGGCGCTCATCTCCGCCGTCTCCGTCTCGCTCAAATCCCTCAGTGACGTTGCCGGCCCCTACCTCGTCAAGGTGGCCCTCGACCGCTACCTGATCGGCAAGCCCGGCCCGGCTACCACATGGCTCACCCGCCGCCTGCCCACTGACCCCATGCACGGCGTCACCGCGCTGGCTGGCATTTACGTCGTCACCCTCTGCGCGTCCTATTTCTTTGAGTTTGTGCAGACCTACCTGATGCAGTGGACCGGCCAGAAAATCATGTTCGACCTGCGCCGCGACATCTTCCGCCACATGCAGCGCATGCACATCGGCTTCTTTGACCAGCACGCCGTCGGCCGCCTCGTCACCCGCATCACCTCCGACGTGGACGCCATCAACGACATGTTCACCGGCGGCATTCTCGCCATCGTCGACGACTTCTTCACCCTCACCATCATGGCCGTCGTCATGCTCAGCATCAACTGGTGGCTGGCCCTGCTGGCCTTCGCCGTCCTGCCGCTCATCCTCATCGTCACGCGACTCTTCCGCGACCACGTCCGCGA
>JAJYBT010000330.1 GCA_021778875.1 Acidobacteriota bacterium
GATAGATGCGGCGCTTGCCGTCCGGCTCCATCAGGAAGTCCACGCGGGCCAGACCGGCGAGGTCGCAGGCGCGGAAGGCCGCCACCGCCATCTCGCGGATCTGCTTCGTCTCAGCGCGCGTCAGCCGGGCGGGAATCACGGGCACCGAACCCTCGGAGAGGTACTTTGCCTCGTAGTCGTAGAACTCCTTACCCGGAATGATCTCGCCGACCACGCTGGCCTGGGGGTCGTCATTGCCGAGCACGGCCACCTCCAGTTCGCGGGCCTTGCCGGTCTTGCCGCCCACGCCCTGCTCCACCACCAGTTTGCGGTCGTAGTGCGCGGCAAGGTCGAGCGCCGGGGCCAGTTCCTTGCGGTTGTGCACCTTGCTGATGCCGACCGAGGAGCCAAGGTTCGCCGGCTTGACAAACACCGGGTAGCGCAGCGCCGCCTCAATGGCGGCAACAGCCTTGCGAGGCGATTTTTCCCAGTCGCTGCGCAGCAGGGTCACGTGCTTCACGATGGGCAGCCGAGCCTGCGCGAACAGGCGCTTCATGGCATCCTTGTCCATGCCCGCCGCCGAGCCCAGCACGCCGGAGCCGACGTAGGCGATGCCCGCCAGCTCAAACAGCCCCTGGATGGTGCCGTCCTCGCCGAAGGTGCCGTGCAGCACGGGAAAGATGACGTCGATGGCCTTCCCCGCCGGACCCTGCGGACCGGGCATCGGCGCCAGCAGCGTGGGCATGCCCTCGTGGAGCAGCTTGGCGCCGGGGGTAGCCTCGGGATCGCCCGCGCGCAGCCGCCGCACCGTAGCGCCTGCGTCGCCCTTCAGCAGATTGTGCGCGTCGTCGGCCGCCAGCCAGCGGCCCTCCTTGGTGATGCCGATGGGCACCACGTCAAACTTGCGGCGATCAATCGCCTTCAGAATGGAAGCAGCGGAGAGCAGCGAGACCTCGTGCTCGCCGCTGCGCCCGCCAAACAGGATGCCTACGCGCAGTTTTTTTGCCATTGCTTTCGTTCACCACTCAGGGCAGAAAATTCCGGTACTGCTCCAGTGTAGAGCCCCTTACAGAATCTTCTTCCCAAATGCCGAGCAGGCCAGTTGCACGGCCAGGTCGGCGGTGCGGTTGTGCTCGTCGATGACGGGGTTGACCTCGACCATCTCAAAGCTGAGCATGCGCCCGTGGTCGGCGATGATCTCCATGGCCAGGTGCGCCTCGCGATAGGTGGCTCCGCCGCGAACCGGGGTGCCCACGCCGGGCGCGTCCTCGGGGTCAATCCAGTCCATGTCCAGCGAGACGTGGTAGCCGGCGGTTCCGCGCCCGGCCGCGCGCAGGGCGTCTTCCATCACCGCGCGCATGCCGCGCTCGTCAATGTCGCGCATGGTGTAGACCTCGGCAAGACCGGCGCGGCGGATGTTCTCGCGCTCGGCGACATCGATGTCGCGCACGCCAATGATGACGGTGTTCTCCGGCGAGATTTTGGGCGCATAGCCAAAGATGTGCGTCAGCGGCTCCGGCCCCATCCCCAGCAGCGCCGCCAGCGGCATGCCATGCACGTTGCCGGAGGGCGAGGTCTCCGGCGTGTTGATGTCAGAGTGCGCATCGATCCACAGCACGCCGATCTTCTGATCCTGCCGCCGGTAGAACTCGGATACACCCGAGACCGTGCCCACGGCGAGCGAGTGGTCGCCACCCAGCACCAGCGGCGTGCGGCCTTCTTCCAGCGTTTTCACAACGGACTCCGCGGTGCGCGTGCAGGTTTCGGCAATCTGCTTCAGGTAGCGGGCGTTCTGGCTGCCAAAGGCCTGCGTCTCCGCAATCTCCACGCGGATGTTGCCTCCGTCGATGACGTGATGGCCCAGCGCCTCCAGGCGCGCTTCAAGCCCGGCCACGCGAATGGCCGAGGGGCCCATATCCACGCCGCGACGGCTTGCTCCCATGTCCAGCGGAACACCCAGAACGCGGATCTTGCGGGTTGGTTGTGCCTGCATGCCGCTGTGACTGAACGACGGAACTCCCATATGCACCTCAGTCCGATTTGCCGTGCGCCGCTCTCTGCACGCGACAAACGCGCCGCCCGCAGAGAGAATATGCCGATTCCAGGCCGTTCCAGCTCGACCAGGAGTACCCAGCACTTTGGAGACGCTGCTGCACGGCAGTCATTCCCCAAAAGGGCTATTAAACCAGATTTCGTTAAGCGTAAGATGGGGGTCTAGCCTTTCTTGAGAGGCTCGCCTGTTTAACTCACTGATGCACGGCATGTTGCAAGGGCACTGGGAGACAGGCGAAGCCGGAGGGACACGGGGGATGGGCGACACAGGATGTAGCAGTTTGCGCGGACAGCATGGCGCGATGCGGTACTTCGCGCTTGCGCTCCTAGTGTGCCTTGCCCCGTTGCCTCGCCTGCATGCGGCCCAGCACCATGCCGCAACCGGCACGCTCACCACCGCGCACGCCATCCATGCGTTGAACTCGGCGGAGGCTGGCCGGGGACTACCGGTTGCCTTCCACGCCACGGTCACCTACTTCCGCGCCTATGAACGACAGCTCTTTGTGCAGGACGGCGACACCGCCATCTCTGTGCAGGGAGAACCCAGCATCCAGATCGTCCCCGGCGACCGCGTTCTGATCAAGGGCGTCACGGAGGCAGGCGCACCGCCCATGGTGGCGGCAAGCAGCATTACCGTGACCGGCCACGGAGCCGTGCCAGCGCCGGTGTCCACGTCGTTTGACCAGCTGATCCGCGGGGAACTCGAAGGCCGGCTGGTGACCGTCTACGGCCTGGTGCGCAGCGCCGACCGCGTGATGAAGCCCGATATGTCGGTGACCTACCTGCAACTGCGCACGGAGAGCGGCGACATCGACGCCTCAGTGGATGGCACGACATTGCAGCCTCCCGGCAACCTGCTCGATGCCCAGGTGGCCGTGACCGGCGTCGCCTCAGGCCGGTTCGACGGCAAGATGCAGCAGACCGGCGTGCTGCTCCGCGTCTCCTCCATCCAGGATGTGAAGGTGCTGCAAAGGGGGCTGGCGAGCCCCTGGGCACTGCCGGAGACGCCGATGGATCAGGCTCTGGCGGCGTATCACGTGCGCAATTTCTCGCCGCGGATCCGGATTCACGGCACCCTGACCTATTACGAGCCGGGCCGCGCTGCCGTGCTGCAGGAGGGCTCCAAGAGCCTGTGGGTGACCACCTCCACCGCCGCTCCGCTGCACGTTGGAAACCTGGCGGATGCGACCGGTTTTCCCGACGTGCGCGACGGCTTTATCGCGCTGACGGACGCAGCCATCCGCGACAGCGACACAGCCGCGCCCATTGCCCCCGTGCCCTCGACGTGGACCGAGCTGTCGTCGAGCCAGCGCCTCTTCAACCTGGTTTCCATTGACGGGCAGGTGGTTGCCGAGGTGCGCGGCGCGGCGCAGGACGAGTACGTGCTGGTGGCCGATCACAACCTGTTCACGGCGATCTACCGGCATCCGCCCGCCGCGGCAGGCGATGATCCGCCGCCGATGAAGCATATCTCCATCGGGTCGCGGGTGCGCGTTACCGGCATCTGCGTGATGAACGGGTCAAACCCGGCTAACGGACACGCCTCCTTCAACATCCTGCTGCGCTCGGCCGATGATGTGGCCATGCTGGCACAGCCCTCGTGGCGCAGTGTGGCTACGCTGTTTCGCCTGGTGCTGATCCTGCTGGTGGTTGTGCTGGTGGTGGGCATCTGGGTGGGCATGCTGCGGCGCAAGGTTCACGAGCAGACCGCCGCCATCACGGCGCAGGTGGAGGCCGAAGCTGCCCTGGAGCGGCGCATTACCCACATGGAACAGTGGCGCAGCCGCATCCTGGAAGACATCAACAGCTCCATGCCGCTGGCGGAGATCCTGGAGCACATCACATCCATGGTCTCCTTCTGCCTGAATGGCGCGCCCTGCTGGTGCGAGATTGCCGACGGAGCCAAGCTGGGGAAACAGCCCAAGCGGCGCGGACTGCGCCTGGAGCAAAAACAGATTACGAGCCGGGCCGGCGGCATGCTGGGCACCCTCTACGCAGCCTTTGAGACACCCGCGTCCAGCGGCGAGCAGGATACCGTGGCGATGGCAACCGGAGCACGGCTGGCCACGCTGGCCATTGAGACGCGCAAGCTCTACTCGGACCTGGTGCATCGCTCGGAGTTTGACCTGCTGACGGACGTGTACAACCGCTTCTCGCTCGACCGCTTTCTGCAGGAGCAGATTGAGAAGGCGCGCGAGAAGGCCTCCATCTTCGGGCTCATCTACGTGGACCTGGACAACTTCAAGCAGGTGAATGACGTCTACGGGCACCACGTGGGCGACCTGTATCTGCAGGAAGTGGCGGTGCGCATGCGGCGGCAGTTGCGCACCAGCGACATGCTGGCCCGCCTGGGCGGCGACGAGTTCGCGGCACTGGTGCCGGTGGTACGCAGCCAGGCGGATGTGGAAGAGATTGCCCAGCGCATGGAGCGCTGCTTTGACTCGCCCGTATCGGTGGAAGGGCATCTGCTCTACGGCTCGGCCAGCATCGGCATCGCACTGTATCCGGCGGACGGCACCACCGCCGAGAGCCTGCTGCGCGCCGCCGATGGCGCCATGTACGTGGCCAAGCACACCAAGCGCGCAGCCGCGGAAGATCCGCACGGCAGGCGCCTGGGCATGAATCCTCAGAAGATGAATTGAAAAGAAGAAGGCCCGGCATAGCGAGTCTGTTTCGAAACGCACTTTAACGGTTAGCCAAGACAACGCTCTCCCGCTTCTGGGAGAGCGTTCTTGTTTTGGGCGGGGAGTTTTTGATCAGG
>JAJYBT010000331.1 GCA_021778875.1 Acidobacteriota bacterium
GCACGGTCACCCCATCCGGCGGAACCGTCACCCGCGTATGCACCGTGACGCCTTCAAACGCGGCTGTCAGCGTGCCCTCAACCGCCTTGCCCGAGTAATTCTTCAATGGGACGTTCAGCGTCACATCCGCTTGCGAAATATCTGGAAGCGGAAGATGCGTGATCACCTGCTCATCACCAATCGCGACAGGCCCGGTCGCAATTAGGTGAACGTTCTGCCACAGCCCGGTATCGCGATCATGCATCGGCGGATTCCAGTCCCAGCCTTCTGACGCCACAAACGTCGGCCCATCCAGTTCCATCGCGCCGCCGTTCAGCCCTGCGCCCAATAGAATCGACTGCACATTGGGAATACCCGGATGCGGCACGGGAGAAATGCGAATCGCCAGCGCATTCTTTCCATGCGCGTGCAGCAGCGTGCTCACATCAAAGCGTCCGCGTATGAACGCTCCCTTGATCTGCCCAAGCGAGTGCCCATTGAACCAGACTTCGGCCTGATAGTTAATTCCATCGAGTTGCAGAAACACATGCGAGCGCCCCTGCGTGTCCGGCGCGTTAAACTCCGCGCGGTACCAATAACTCTGGCGATTCAGCTTCTCGGGAATATCAAGGTTGTTCAGTCCATAATCCGGATCCGGGTAGATTCCCCGATTAATCATCGTCGTCAGCACCGTTCCCGGAACCGTCGCCGCCATCCAGCCCCTCGTATTAAATCCCGGCGTTGAAATCTCCTCCGGACTCGCCGTCACCTTCGGAGCCTCTGCCAGCTTCCATCCTCCACTCAGTGTCCAGTTTCCCGGCGTATTGGGCTTCAGCATCGTCTCCGCCGGCGGCAGCGGAGCAGCGACCGGCTTGCTAAACGGAGCCTTCCTCTGCGGCATCGTCCACGGAGGTTGCGGCGCTGTGTTCCCCGTATACTGCACGACCTGGATTGGCCAAGGCTTCGATCCCTCCTCAAACATAATCAGGTCCGGATCAAGCTTCTGCTTCGCCATCTCCGCAACATGCATCGGCGTTAACGCACCGCGCGACAGCATAAGTTCCGCGATGCGCCCGCCAAAGTGCGGGCACGGCAGCTTCGCGCACGTCTCCACCGGAGCCATCACGAGTTGCGGCGCTATCGATCCCGCGCGCAGTGCGCCATGCGCTACCTCAGTTCCATCCACGAAGAAGCGTGCCGTGGCGCCGTCGAACGTAGCGACCAGAAAATGCCATCCCTTCGTCGAGAACTCCGCAGACGAAATCAGCACTGAGCCATCACCTACGCGAAACGCGGGCTTGCCATCCACCAGCGCAAAAAAGCGCGAGTCTTCCGCAGCCGGATCGCCCACGCCGGCGACTAAGACAGAGGAGGGCGAGATCGGCGCGAACTGGACCCATGCGGAAAGTGTCCACCGGCTCGTTGCATCAAAAATCGGATCCTTCGCCGGAAGAGGCTTTGTCAGCCCGCGACCCCCAACAAGAATGTGGGCATTGTAAGGCCCATAGTGCTCAGCAGGTAGGAACGGCCGATGCAAGTGAAGCGCGGGAACACTCTGCGCCATCATGGCGCGAGGCACAAGTCCGAGGGCAAATAAAGACGGTGCAACAACGCACAGACAGCGCAAGAACGAACAGCGAGGAAAAGTCACGGGACTCCTGAAGCGCGCGCCTGACGGCTGTGGATGCGGCGCGCGAAGGTTAAGTATAACCAGACCTTCTCAGGAGCCCCGGTGCTTTTCTAGCTCGTGCAAGTGCCGCGCAGCGCTAGCTGAGCGACACCTTCAGCGCGGCGCCATACTCGCTCACAGGACTCGGCTGCGACGGCAGCCGCACCTCCAGCGCTTCCGCCGTCTGCTTCCACTTCACCCGCGCATCGGTCCCCAGCAGCGCAACGTGTTCGATCTTGCCCGGGGCTGTCTTGCTCGCCGTACCGAGCGAGGTGATCTTCGCCTCGCCATTCGGCCATCCTAAGAGGATCGCGTAGATCACGTTATTCGCCTTGTTGCGCGTGAAGCGGATGTCCTCGGCTCCCAGCTTGCTGATGCTGGCGCCTTTGAACGATCCGCTCTGCACCCGGTTGGGACCCTCGCCGTACTCTTTCCACGGCCGCGTGGCATAGATCGCTTCCCCGTTGATCTTCATCCACGCCGTGATCTGGTCAAGCACCGCGATCTCCTTGCGGTCGATCGTGCCGTCCGGCTTGCCGGGAATGTTGAGGATGAAGGTGCCGTTCTTGCTCACCGTGTCGACCAGCCAGTGCACTACGTCGCGCGGATGCAGATAGCCGCCATACTCACCCGGCTGATCGTACAGGCTCCGCTTGTAGTGCCACTCGCCAATACAGGTCTCCGATTGCCACGGATACTGCATAATGTTGCTGGTCAGCCCGCGCTCGTAATCAGCCACCACAGTCTTCAGCAAATGATCGGGCACGTTCTTGATGGTCATGACCGCTTCCATCTTCCCGCCGTGCGTCTTCAGATTGTGGTTATAGAAATACGCGCCGATGTTCATCCCGCCCCAGCCCAGCGGCAATAGCGCATTGTCGAAGTAGAGAAGATCAGGATCGTGCTGGTCGATCAGGTCACGCACCCGGTCATAGAAGTTCTTTACGAACGAAGCATCCGGCAGCGCATCGTGCGGATGCTTCGCCGAGTACAGCTGCTGAGGATCAAGCCCCTGCCACCACTGGCCCTTCCCCTCGTCCGCTGTCAGCACGCCATCGTACGGCACCCCAGCCAGCGGACCGGTCTTGTCCGCGCCGTGCGACGTCTGGAACCACCACCAGTTCCGCGCCTCATGAACCGTCACGCCGAGCCGCATCCCCTGCTTGCGCGCCGCCGCGGCCCATGTGCCCACCACGTCGCGATGGGGCCCGATCTTCCCTGCGTTCCACGGATGATGCTTCGACGCCCAGGTATCAAAACCATCGTGATGATTGGCGAGCGCAATAAAGAACTTGGCCCCAGCGTTCTTGTAGCGCGCGATCAGCTCCTGCGGGTCCCAGTTGAGCAGCGTCCACTGCGCGGTCAAATCCTTGTAGCCAAATTTGGACGTAGGGCCATAGTGTGCCAGCTGATACTTGTAGTGCTCATTGCCCTCCATGTACATCTCGCGTGCGTACCAGTCACCGTCTTCGGGAACGCACTGCGGACTCCAGTGAGCCCAGATGCCGAACTTCGCATCGCGATACCACTCCGGTACGTCATATTGCTGCAGCGAATCCCACGTCGGCTCGTACGGCCCCTCGCCGTTCAGCCCGGATACCGGGGCAATCATCGGAACGCCATCCCATGATCCGCCCGGAACCGGCAGCGCCGGTGGATTGCCCCATCCGGTCGGCTTCCAGCTCGCCTCGTCCAGGTTTTGCTGCACAATTTTGCCGCCCACCAGCGCGTAGAACACCCGCTGCGCTGCCGGCGTCGCGCAAAATTCCGCATACGTCTGCGTGAGTTGATTGAACCCCGCGGGGACAGCTCCCGAAACTGAAGACTCCTCTGCAGAGGCGGCCTGCCCAAGTGCCGTTGCTGGAATCGCTGTGGCTGCCGCCGCGGCCGCCATTAACTTGCAGAACTCTCTGCGCTGCATACTCCTCGGTCCTCCCGGATGTTTGAAGGGTACTGCCCGAACCATAGCCCGGACTGCAACCGCTTACTTTCCATCAATCGCTGAAACGGAAATTTGAGAACGAATACAGCCGCTCTCCCGCCCGCCCGAACATCATACGACGTCTTTGGCCTTCTTCTTCAAATCAAACCTCTTGCCGGTTACTCGACGGCACGGAAAATATCCACTCCTGAGCCGACTCAAACGCATACTCTCCCGGCAGACGCCAATTGTGACGTGGCCCGCTTCGCGTTGTGTTTTTCGTCACAGTAAAGCCTCCGTTCCGAAGTGCAAACTCTCTTTGTGGGCAATCACGCCTTGTTTCGCAAAGAGAGGAAATCACAATGATTAAGACCGGACAGCCGGTAATTATGGATGGGAATGAGGCTGCGGCGTCGGTAGCTTACCGGTTTGCAGAAGTCATCGCAATTTACCCCATTACCCCTTCTTCCCCGATGGCCGAGTTTGCCGACCAATGGCGCGAGGAGGGCCGCAAAAACATCTGGGGCGCGGCGCCCGTGATTGCGGAGTTGCAGAGTGAGGGAGGCGCTGCCGGAGCCATGCACGGCGCGCTGCAGGCGGGCGCATTCGCCACCACCTTCACGGCGTCGCAGGGCCTGCTGCTCATGATCCCCAACATGTACAAGATTGCTGGTGAGCTCACGCCCTCGGTCATGCACGTCACCGCGCGCTCTATTGCCGCGCATGCACTGTCGATCTTCGGCGACCACTCAGACGTGATGGCCTGCCGCGCCACCGGCTACGCCATGCTTGCCTCCAACAGCGTGCAGGAGGCCGCCGACCACACCGCGATCGCGCACATCGCGACCCTTGAATCCCGCATTCCATTTCTGCATTTCTTCGACGGCTTCCGCACCTCCCACGAGATCAATAAGGTCCTCCCCATTCCCGACGAAGTGCTCACTGCGCTCATCGATGACAAGGCCGTGCAGGCGCACCGCGAGCGCGCTCTCTCGCCCGAGCATCCCGTTTTGCGCGGTACTGCGCAAAACCCTGACGTCTTCTTTCAGGCGCGCGAGGCTGCCAATCCCTTCTATCTTGCCTGCCCGGAAATCGTCCAGGATGCCATGGACCGCTTCGCCCGCGAGACCGGACGCCAATATCACCTCTTCGACTACTGCGGCGCACCCGACGCCGATCGCATCATCATCCTCATGGGCTCTGCCGCCGGAGCCGCGGAAGAA
>JAJYBT010000332.1 GCA_021778875.1 Acidobacteriota bacterium
TGAACCCCTTACGCCGGGTGCCCCAGGTCTCGATCCTGAGACCTGGGAACTTGAACCCATTACGCGCCATGCGCTTCCTCCGGCCCGGCGATGCCGAGGCCCGCGGGAAACGGCTCGCCATCGGCCCATACCGCGCCATCCACAAAGGTTTCCTTCTTCCAAATCGGCACGGTCTTCTTCAGCGTGTCGATAAGCCAGCGACAGGCCTCAAAGCCCTGCGCGCGATGCGCTGAAGCCACCACAATCAGCACGCTGGTTTCGCCCACCACAAGCCGGCCCAGCCGGTGCACCATCGTCACATGGCGCACGCCAAACTTCACCAGCGCCTCCCGCGCCAGCTCCTCCATCTGCTTCGCGGCCATCTCCTCATAAGCTTCGTAGTCCAGGTGCAGCGTCTGCCGCCCGCGCGAGTTGTTGCGCACGATGCCATCAAACACCACTACCGCGCCGTCTTCGCCCCGCTTCGCCGCGGCAACAAGCTTTTCCGCGTCAATGCGCTCGCGGGTCAGCGCGGTGCAAACAGCCTTCTCCGCGCTTTCCGGCGCGCCGCCGGAGACCGGAGGCAGCAGCCCCACCTCGTCCCCCGCGCGCAGCACATGCGAAGCCGCGGCATACTCGGCATTCACGCTCACGGCAATCCCGCGCAGCATTGCGCCGGGATGCCTCTCGCCAAGCTGCGTCAGCAGACCTGCCACCGTTGCGCCCTCGTGTAACTCCACCGGAATCGCATCCGAGCCGAGCGAGTCTTTCAGCACGCCAAAGGCGAGCACATGCACCTGGATCATAAGAAAAAGAATACCGCCTGCGGTCAGTTAGACGCGCAGGCGGCCAAACAGTCGGCGGCGTATCGCCCGTATTCTTTCGACTTCGACCGCGCGCTTACGCAGCCGTCGTCGCGGGCTCCTCCACTGCGGACGCTGCCTCGGATCCAAGGTTCAGCTCGGGCAACGCCACGGCCAGCACATCTTCAATGCGGCTGGCATAGTGGATCTCCACGCCCTGCACCAGTTCCGCCGGAATATCCTCTTCCACATCCTGACGGTTATCCGCGGGCAGAATGATGGTTTGCACTCCTGCCCGGCGCGCGGCCAGAAACTTCTCCTTGATGCCGCCCACCGGCAGCACGTTGCCGCTCAGCGTGATCTCGCCCGTCATCGCGGTCAGCGGACGCACCGCCCTGTCCGTCAACAGCGATGCCAGCACCGTGGCGATCGTCACGCCGGCCGAGGGTCCGTCCTTGGGAATCGCGCCCGCCGGCACGTGAATGTGCAGGTCGATGTCTTTGGTGAAGTCCTGGTCCAGCCCCAGCAGCCCGGCATTGGACCGCACCCATGTCAGCGCCGCCTGCATCGACTCCTGCATCACCTCGCCGATCTGCCCGGTCATCGTAAAGCCGCCCTTGCCCTTCATTTTGTTGGCTTCGATAAACAGGATGTCGCCGCCGGCGGGCGTCCACGCCAGCCCAACCGCCACGCCCGGCCGCTTCACCCGCTCGGCCACTTCCGTCTCCACACGCACCTGGATGCCGCCCAGAAATTCCTTCAGCGTGTCGCGATTCACCACCAGTTTGTCCGCCTTGCCCTCGACCACCTGGCGTGCCTTCTTGCGGCAGACCGTGCCCAGCTGCTGCTCCAGCTTGCGCACGCCGGCCTCGCGCGTATAGTGCCGCACGATGTGGCGCACTGACTCCTCGGGAAACTCGATCTGCTCCGCCGTGATGCCGTTCTCGCTGATCTGCCGCGGAATCAGGTACCGGAACGCGATATGCAACTTCTCCTCTTCGCTGTAGCCCTGCAGCGGAATGATCTCCATGCGGTCCAGCAACGGCGGTGGAATCGGGTCGAGCATGTTCGCCGTGGTGATAAACAGCACCTTCGACAGATCAAACGGCACGTCAAGGTAGTTGTCGCGGAAGGCATTGTTCTGCGCCGGGTCCAGCGTCTCCAGCAGCGCCGACGCCGGATCGCCTCTGAAGTCGCGGCCCAGCTTGTCCACCTCGTCCAGCATGATCACCGGGTCGTTGGTCTCCGCCCGGCGAATGCTCTGGATAATCTGCCCCGGCAACGCGCCAATGTAGGTGCGACGGTGCCCGCGAATCTCCGCCTCGTCGTGCATGCCGCCCAGCGAGACGCGCTGGAACTTGCGGCCCAGCGCCCGCGCAATCGACTTGCCCAGGCTCGTCTTGCCCACTCCTGGCGGCCCCACAAAGCACAGAATCGGACCCTTCATATCCGGCTTCAGCTCCAGCACGCTCAGATAGTCCAGAATGCGGTCCTTCACTTTCTTCAGCCCGTAATGGTCCTCATCCAGAATCTCCCGGGCCTTGGAAATGTCCACCTTCATGCCCGAACTCTTCGTCCAGGGCAGCACCGCCAGCCACTCGATATAGTTACGCGTCAGCGAATAGTCCGCCGCCATGGGCGACATGCGCGAGAGCCGGTTCAGCTCCTTGAGAGCTTCCTTTTTTACATCCTCGGGCATGCCCGCGGCCTCAATCTTCTGCCGCAGATCCTCCACTTCCCGCTGGCCCTCGTCCTGCTCGCCAAGCTCCTTCTGGATGGCCTTCAACTGCTCGCGCAGATAGTAGTCGCGCTGCGTCTGCTGCACCTGGTCCTGCACCTCGCTCTGAATCTTCGAGCGAAGCTGCTGCACTTCAAGCTCCTTGGCCAGATGCTTGTTCAACTGCTCCAGACGGTCAAGTACCGCCGGCGTCTCCAGCAGTGACTGCTTGTCAACCGTCGTCAAAAACGGCAGCGACGACGCCACAAAGTCCACCAGCCGGCCCGGGTCCTCGATATTCACCGCAATGGTGCGCAACTCGTCGGACAGTGTCGGCGACTCGGACACAATCTGCTGAAACTGCCCCACCACGTTGCGCATCAGCGCTTCCACGCTGGCCGTGGACTCAGGCTCGGTCTCCGCAAGCACCTCCACCTCGGCCAACATGAACGGCTCCGTCTGCACATAGCGCAGCAGCCGCACCCGCTCCACGCCTTCCGTGAAGACAAACCGGCTCTGGTTTGGCATCCGCACTACTTTATGCACCGTGGCCAGCGTGCCCACCTGGTGCATGTCCTCGGGCTTGGGCAGGTCCAGGCGTGGGTCCAGTTGCGCCGCCACCACAATCGACCGCTCCTCCCCCAGCGATTCAATCAACTGGATGGAGCTTTCCCGCCCAACCGTCAGCGGCAGAACAGCATGCGGAAACAGCACCGTATCCCGGACCGGAAGCACCGGGATGCGGCGCGGACCCGTGGGCTCTTTCCCGTTGGGCGTTGCCGGCGGCAGAATGACGGGTTCATTTGACATTGAGTGTCCCCTTATCAACTTTCCTACATTAGACCACGCAGAATGCGAAAAGTTTCAGAGAAGCGCTCCCTGCCCCTTCCCATCCCTCGCACGTTACGCGTAATCCCTTTTGATACGTCCACCGCCGCGTCAGGGTTCCTCCCGGCAGCGCTGCCAGCGTTTGCCGGGCTCACTATGCGCGGCCGGCGCATTCACGATCAGGATGCTGCCTCGGGATCGTCTCTCCCGGCCAAGATGGTTCAGGGGAGACATTGAAGCGAAAGAAGCTTATCGGCGCCTATGGCCAGAAGATGAACGCCTCCGCCAGCCCGGCTGACGGAGGCGCAAGGCCGCTGCCGGCTCCTCAGTCCTGGCGCGTCGAGCTTTCTTCCTCCTTGATCGCGGATTCGATCCGCTCCCAGAGGTCTTCTTTCGGCGGCTCGATGGGCAGCAACTGTCTGGCCGCCTCGGCAATCGTCTGCAGATCGGCCAGCAGCGCCCGGCAGCGAGCGCAGGTTTGCAAATGAGGATGGCTCGAGACATCCTCGCCGGTGCCGATCAGCTCGGCCAGTTGCGCCTGAAACTCCTCGCAGGTCATCTTCTTCGCTTCCTCGGTCATCGCAGCCCCTCCCTGCGCTGAGATGTGCGCAGCGCATCGCGCAGTTTGAGCCTTGCCTTGTGTAACTGCGATTTGCTGTTGCCGATCGAGCAATCGAGCATGGTGGCTATTTCATTGTGCTCGTAGCCTTCAATGTCGTGCAGGACAAAGATGAGCCGATACCCGGCCGGCAGGTCGGCCACCGCGCGCTCCAGCGCCAGCCGATCGATTGAGCCGGTCAGCATGAGATCGGGAGCGCCGAAGCTGCGGCCCGGCCCCTCATCATGCGTCGGCTCCATCGCTTCATCCAGCGACGTCAGCGACAGACCCTTCTTCCGCAGATGCATCAGCACAACGTTCACGGCAAGCCGATGCAGCCAGGTTGAGAAAGCCGAATCGCCGCGAAAGGTCGCAATCTTGCGGTGCAGTTGCAGAAAAGCCTCCTGCGTCAGGTCCTCGGCCTCCGCCATGTTGTTGACCATGCGCAGGCACAGGGAGTAGATGCGTCGCTTGTGCAGCGAGTAAAGCTGGGCGAACGCCTGATGATCCCCGGCCTGAGCCCTGGCCAGAACGTCGGCGTCGGCTGACGGGGCAGCAGGCGCCTGTGCGGCAACCGGGGGATCCTGAACCAGAGCTGCGCTCTCCGCGCCTGACGCGGGAGACAGGGTGGTGGCATCCGCCGTGTACTTCTGAGAATTGGAACGTGGCATGCTCTTCCTTTACCGGAAATGGCCGCCCTTCAGGCCGGTCTTGCTGCGCCGGGCTTCATTCCTCGTTAGTATAAGGTGCAGCGGCAAAAAAGGTAGAGCTTGGGCGGGAAATGACCGAAGCGGCGCCATGCGGACTTCTGAACCGGTGCAGATTTTTGCGTAGCGCGGCGCGATTC
>JAJYBT010000333.1 GCA_021778875.1 Acidobacteriota bacterium
TGCCTGCCGCGCCTGCAAAAAAAGCGGCGGCAAATCGACAAACGCGGCGTCGAGAAATGGTCCAATCGCCGCGCCCGAGCCTTCATGCGCCAGCCCGGCCCGCTCAAGCGCCGCGCTCAATGCCCATTCAAACCGCGTCATCTGCTGGAGCTGATGAGCGACAGAAAACACCCGATCCATTGCAGGAGTGGAGAACAGCGACGAATTGGAGTCAATGGCCATGATTCGATGTTGTATTTCTACCACGCGAAGAAGACCGTTTCATCATCGCCCTGCAGAACTACGTCCCATTCCAGAGTGTCGGGCTTGTGTAAGTCGCGCTCCGCGATGAGCGTGCGCCGGCGCTCTTGCGGAATCGACTGCAGAATCGGGTCGGAGATGTTTGCCGCTTCATCAGGAAAATACATGCGCGTCATGAGATGGCGCAACAGCCCGCGCGCGAAAAGAAGCACTGCAATGTGCGGCGCCTGCAGCATACCCTGTTCGCTCGTCACAGCGCCGGGCCGCACAAGCGTGAATCGAAAATTGCCATCATCGTCTGTGGCAACGCGCGTAAAGCAGGCAGGCCTGCCTGTAGCGTCCGGCAACCCTGCGTCATAGCGGCCATCCCTGTCGGCATGCCACAACTCCAGCATTGCATCGGAAACCGGAACACCATTGGCGTCAATCACCCTGCCGTGCACTGTCACCGTGTCCCCGCCTGGCGCGGGTTGCGCGTCATCGACGCATAGATGCTGCAGGCCGATGCGGAAGTATGGCCCCACTGTCTGCGACCCGCTCGGAGTGAGTTTCATCTGCCCGGCTCCTCAAAAGGCGTGTCCCGCGAGCCGCGCAGAACAATGTCAAATGAATACGCAAGTGCACGCTCCGGTTCGGAACGATTCATGTCCATTTGCGAAATCAAACGATTGCGCGCCTTCTCATCCGCAATGCTGTTGAAGATGGGATCGAGCGGCTGCAGCGGATCGCCCGGGAAATACATCTGCGTAACCAAACGCGACAGAATGCCCGCGCCAAACAAGGAGAAATGAATGTGCGCGGGCCGCCACGCATTGTAATGATTCTTCCACGGATAGGGACCGGGCTTGATGCTCCTGAACAGATAGTACCCGTTGGCATCCGTGACAGTGCGGCCGGCTCCGGAAAAGTTCGGATCGAGCGGCATGTCGCACTGGTCCACCTTGTGCCGGTAGCGTCCGGCCGCATTCGCCTGCCACACTTCCACAAGCGCATGCGGCACCGGGCGTCCGTCTTCATCGAGCACGCGCCCATGCACAATGATGCGTTCGCCGATAGGATCGCCCCTGTGCTGCGCGGTCAAATCGTGATCGAGCCCGCCGGCAATGTTGTGACCGAATACCGGCCCCGAACACGCAGCCAGAGCCTGCGGCAGCAGCACAAGCGGCATGCGCGGCGACCGCGCCACCGACGAAAGGTAGGGCGGATAGTGATAGTCCGGCTGCGTGCCCGGTGCCGGCGTTTGAACCATGCGCATATCAGCCATGGCGACTGTCTCCTAAACTCTTTCCATTGCCAGCGCAATTCCCTGGCCCACTCCGATGCACATTGTGGCAAGAGCGCGCGCACCACCAAACTTCTCCAGTTGATGCGCTGCTGTCAGCGCCAGCCGTGCGCCGCTCATCCCCAGCGGATGCCCCAGCGCGATGGCTCCGCCGGTTGCATTCACATGTTCCGCATCCTCCGACAGTCCCAACTGCCGCAGACAGGCAACCGCCTGGCTGGCAAAGGCCTCATTCAGTTGAATCCAGTCGAAACTTCCCATGGTCAGGTTGAGCCGGGCAAGCAGTTTCTGCGTCGCTGGCACCGGCCCAATGCCCATGATCCGCGGAGCAACGCCCGCTGTGGCCATGCCCAATATGCGCGCTCGCGGTTTAAGCCCGTGCAGCTTCACCGCCTGTTCTGAAGCAAGTATCAGCGCCGCAGCTCCATCGTTGATGCCCGATGCGTTGCCCGCAGTGACGGTTCCCGCCGGCTGCAGCGGCTTGAGTCGTGCAAGCGCCTCTGGCGTGGTATCAGGCCGCGGATGCTCGTCCCTTGAAACCAAATTCGTTGCCTTGGTTCCGTGCACCTCGACTGGAACAATCTCCTCGGCAGAGAAGCCGTCCGACGCCGCTTTTGCCGCGCGCATCTGGCTGCGATAAGCAAACGCATCCTGCGCCTCACGCTCGATCGAGAAATCCCTTGCGACGTTGTCGCCCGTCTCCGGCATTGTGTCCACGCCAAAACGCGCCCGCATCTGTGGATTCACAAATCGCCAGCCGAGTGTGGTGTCATGCATTTCAACGCTTCGCTGATAAGGCGACTCGACCTTTCCCATCACAAAGGGAGCGCGCGACATGGACTCAACGCCGCCTGCAATGACAAAGTCAATCTCGCCCGCGGCTATGGCGCGCGCGGCCGTGCCAACGGCGTCCAGCCCCGAACCGCACAGCCGGTTTACCGTCACGCCCGCAATCGATTCCGGCAACCCGGCAAGCAGCAGAGCCATGCGCGCCACGTTGCGGTTGTCCTCGCCCGCCTGATTGGCGCAGCCCAGAATCACATCGTCCAACCTTGACCAGTCCACGCCTGGATTCCGCGCAATGAGCGCTTGTATCGGCGCAGCCGCCAGGTCGTCCGCACGAACGCCCGCCAGCGCGCCGCCGTAACGCCCAATCGGCGTGCGCACCGCGTCGCAGATAAATACGCGGCTCATGGGGCAATCACCACTGCGCCGTGCGCCGCCGCTGTTCGCGCCTGCAACGCGCGCAGTGCTTCAAGCTCATGCGCATCCGGCGGAGCAGTCTCCACGCACTCCAGACTGAAGCGAACATCCCAGCCCGTGTTCAGCCGGATCTGCTCCCGCGTCGTGCCGGGATGAATGGTTGTCACCGTAAGTTCGCGGGACTCAGGATCGGGCCGGAGAATACAAAGATCTGTAATGACCGCTACCGGGCCGCGGCCCCGGATGCCTGCGCGCTCCCGCGCATCTCCGCCTGTCAGGAATCCGGCTGAAGTGATAAAGTCCACTTGCTTCACAAAACTTCGCCGTGACTGCTTCACAATAATCAGCACTTCCTTTGCTGCCGTGCTGATCTCCGGCGCTCCGCCTGCACCCGGCAGCCGAACCTTGGGCCTGCGATAATCGCCGATAACGGTCGTGTTGATGTTTGCAAATCGATCAAGCTGTGCCGCGCCCAGAAAGCCCACATCGATGCGCCCTCCCTGCAGCCAGTAGCGGAATATCTCCGGCGTCGACACAACGGTATCCGCGGTCTCTGCAAGGTCGCCGTCGCCAATCGAAAGCGGAAGCACGGATGGCTTTGCGCCAATCGGCCCGGATTCGTAAATCAGCACGGCGTCCGGAGCATGAAGCAGGCGCGCAAGGTTTGCCGCCGTCGAAGGAAGCCCAATGCCGACAAAGCAGATGGCTCCATTGCGCAGCATCCGCGCCGCAGCCACGGTCATGATTTCGTCGCTCGTGTAACCCGGCGTCATCGCAGCGCCTCCGTCCTGCGCCAGTCCTCTTGTACGCGTTGATACTCGGCGAAGTTGGCAGTGTCAAGAACGCTCTGCTTCAACCACGCGCAAAATCGCTCGCGGTCCCGTGAGATCGCGTCCCAACGCCGATAGAAAACGTTGTCGCGGTCATAATACCCATGCGCGTACGATGGGGCCGCGCCACCGGGCACGAGGCATACAGCATCGACAACCCAGGCCGGCAGAATGCACGCATTCGGGGGGGCATCGAGCGCTTCCACGCGCTCCTCCACCGTAACAATTGCGTGCCGGGCGGCAAGCACCGCCTCCTTCTGCACTCCCAGAATCCCCCACAGCAGAACATTCCCCTTGTGGTCAGCCTTCTGCGCATGAATGACGGTCACATCCGGCCGCACCGACGGAGTGGCTGCAAGCCGCTCACCTGTAAACGGGCAAGTGACCGCGCGAATATGCGGGCTCACCTGCTCGTAACTGGAGCCCGCATAGGCCCGCAACACTGCAAACGGAAGGTTTGCCGCGCCTGCAACATAGGCATTCGCCAGATCGCTGTGGCTCCGCTCCTCAATGGCAAGCGGCACTGGCCAGTCCTGCTCAACGGCGTCACGAAATCGATGCAGCGACCCCACGCCGGGATTGCCGCCCCAGGAAAACGTAAGCCGGGCCGCGCATCCGGCACCTATCAGCTGATCGTAGATCAAATCCGGCGTCATGCGCACCAGTGAAAGATTGCGCCTCCCCTGGCGGATCATCTCGTGGCCCGCCGCAAAAGGGATAAGGTGCGTGAAGCCTTCGAGGGCAACCATATCGCCGTCGTGAACGTGTGCTGCTACTGCTTCGGAAAGTGATGCCCATTGAGCCATGAGAGAGCGCCGAAGATGCACGGCTGCGAATCATTATCCACATATGGCCGATCTTGTACAATGTGTGCGATAATCGCACAACACCCGAAACCTCATCCCATGGCCAAAGCCGCTCACTCAATCTCGACGCAACTGCATCGCGCCGCATCCGATTTTGAACGCCATGCCGGCGATCCCGACTTCGTGCTCTCGCTCGCCCGTGGGTTGTGCGTGATCGAAAGCTTTGAGGGACACACCCAGGGCAGAAGCATCGCAGAGATTGCGCAGACTACTGGGCTTTCGCGTGCCGCCGTGCGCAGGTTGCTGTTGACGCTTCAGATGCTCGGCTATGTTGAAAGCTCGCGCCGCGATTACCGCCTGAAGACGCGCGTGCTCAAGCTCGGCCTGTCCTATCTCTGCTCAACCTCGGTC
>JAJYBT010000334.1 GCA_021778875.1 Acidobacteriota bacterium
TCCGCCCAGCACGCCCAGCGCGCCGCCCACCACCGCCAGTGAAGCGCTCTCGATAAGAAACTGCAGCAGCACGTCGCGCTGCTTGGCGCCCAGCGCCTTGCGCACGCCAATCTCGCGGGTGCGCTCTGTCACGCTTACCAGCATGATGTTCATGATGACGACGCCGCCGACCACCAGCGCAATGGAGGCCAGGCCGAGGACGACGTAAGCAAAGATGGAGCTGATCTGCTTCCACAGGTCCAGGAAGGTGTCATTGGTCTCCAGCTCAAAGTCGTCCGGCTCGCCGGGGCGGACGTGGCGGCGGGTACGCATCAGCACGCGCACCTGGTCCTTGGCGCGCTCCATGGCCGCGGCATCGCCGTGGGCGCGGGCGTAGATGGTGACCGAGTCATTGTAGCCGTAGGTCTGCTGGTAGGCCGTGATGGGGATGGCGACCCAGTTGTCCTGCGATTGGCCCAAGGTCTTACCCTGGCGCTCGCCCACGCCGACGATCGTGTACGGGATGCCGTCCACGCGGATCTCCTTGCCGATCGGGTCGCCTGCGCCCAGCAGGTTGTCCACAATGTCGTAGCCGACGATCACGTTCTTCGTAGCGTGGTCCTCGTCGGCGGGCGTAAAGCCGCGCCCCAGGGCAATCTCAATATTGTTGAGCGCCAGCATCGTCCAGGTGTATCCGCGCACCTCCGTGTTGTTGCTGGAGTGCCCGTTGGCGACGACGTTGGTGGAGCGGCTGAGCAGGGCGCCCACCTCGCCGCAGTCGGTGCAGGCGTCGCGCACGGCGCGGTAGTCGTCCATGTAGAGAATCTTGCGCTTCTGGAACTTGAAGTACTCCTCTGGCGTGAGGATGACGCTGGACATCCGGGAGACGGTAAACACGTCTGCCCCGTAGCCGGAGAGCTTGGTGCTCACATAGCGGTTGGCTCCGTTCACCAGCGTGATCACCATGATGACCGAGGCCACGCCCATCACCACGCCAATCAGCGTAAGGATGGACCGCAGCTTGTTGGCCCACAGGGACTGCATCGCGAGTTTGAAGGCCTCTAACAGTTGCATGGGCAGTATTCCCGTCCGGGTGCGGTTCCCAACAGTGTACGCAAACAGCCGGCCGCGCGAGCCTGCCGCAGGGCGATGCGGGCGGGATTTCCGGTTTCCCACATCGAACAGCGGCAACTGAGGAAAACGCAGCCTGCGTTTGGCCGCTGCGGTTCCACAGCCAACCTGTGCCGATACTGATACAGACGCAGATACAGCCCGGCAGGCCGCAGAAAGACCGAACAGCCTCTGTCTGGGATACGCAGAGCGGGGAGCCGCGGTTCCGGGTCGGGCCCGTTGCGGCGTGGTCGCACAATTCGCTATCTCCTGCTGTATGCCGTGAATACGGCGCAAAATGGACCGCCGAAGCCCAGAGTGGGCATGGTAGAGTAGGGTTCCACAGGGGGCTGTGCAACATGTCTGCCGGATATCCAATGCCGGGTGGCGAAGAGACCATGGACCTGCAGCAGCAGGTAGCGCGTCTGCAGGCGCTGCTGGAGGCGTCTCGGCAGGTCCACTCCACCATTCGCGAAGAGGAAGTGCTGGAGCAGGTGCTGCGCATCGTGGTGCGCGAGCTGGAAATGGCTGGAGCAGCGTTTCCGGGCACAGGGCTTTCCTATGGCGAGGCTCCCGAGGTGACCGCGGATGGCAGCTCGGCGCTGGGCTCGGCGCTGGCCTGTTTCCCGCTGGACGACCGCGAAGGCCGCAAGATGACGGAACTGGTGGTGGCCACCCCCGAAGGGCGCGAGCTGACCCTGTACGAGTATGACTTTCTGGAGGGGCTGGTCCTGCAGGCCGCCGTAGCGCTGGAGAATGCGCGCAACCACGAGCGCAACCTGCAGTGGGCGCGCGTGCAGCAGGATCTGGACGCGGCGCGGAATATCCAGCGCTCCCTGCTGCCGCACACCTTGCCCAAGATCGCGGGCTACTCGCTGGGCTTCCGCTCCGAGACCTGCTACGAGGTGGGCGGCGACTATCTGGACGTCGTGGAGCAGCCGGACGGCAGCCTGCTGGTGGTGGTGGCCGATGTGGCCGGCAAGGGCATGGCCTCCGCGCTGATGGCCACCAGTTTTCGCGCTGCGTTCCGGGCCATGGCCGTGAACGGGCTGCCGCTGGATGAGCTGGCCACCCGGATGAATGAGCACCACTGGCAGGAGGGCGAGGAGGCGCGCAGGCGCTATGTAACGGCCATCTTTCTCCGCCTGCATCCTCAGACGGGCGACCTGGAAGTGGTGAACGCAGGGCATAATCCGGGCTTTCTGGTGCAGCCCGGGGGCGAGACGTGCCAGTTTGATTCCTCGGGCACGCCGCTCGGCCTGTTGCCGGGGATGCGCTACTCCAGCCAGCGGTGCGGGTTTACACCGGGTGCCCGGCTGCTGTTTTATACGGATGGGCTGACTGAGGTCTTTTGCGGCGAGGAAGAATTTGGTTCCGACAGGCTGCTGGACGAGTTTTCGAGGTGTCAGGCGCAAAAGGCCGATGGTATTCTCGATGCAATGTGGGAGGCGCTGAATGCATTTTCCGGCGGTGGCCCGCAGATGGATGACATGACAGCCCTGGCGCTGTGCAGAGGAACGGACGCGACGGAGGCGACCGTATGATGACTGCGAAGTCCACCAGCGTGGAGGTCAAGCTGCCTTCGCGGCTTGGCTATGAGAAGGTGGCCATGAGCACCGCGGCTGCGGTGGCCAAGCTGATGGGCTTCCCTGAAGACCGCGTGGAAGACCTGAAGACAGCGGTTGCTGAAGCGTGCATCAACGCCATTGAGCACGGCAACCGTCTCAATGAAGGGCTCTCTGTCGGGGTCGTGCTTTCCACGATGGGCGACGGGCTCGAAGTGAAAGTGATCGATGACGGCAAGGGCCTGAAGACCCTGCCGCCCAAACCGGATATCGACCGCAAGATTCACGGCGAGGAAGATCCACGCGGCATGGGCATGTTTCTGATCCAGGCGCTGGTGGATGAGGCGGAGTGGGTGAAGGGGGCAAACGGAAAAAGCAGTTACGTCAGGCTCGTCATCCGGCTGGACAGAGAAGCCGAGTAGGAAAACCAACAAGGAAAATGGAGATATCAGATCGTGCAAACTGAAACGAAGGCGCGCGTAGAACAGCTTACTTCTCCAGCCGGACACCCGGTGGCCGTCCTTCGCTTTGAGGGCGATATCGCAAGCACCTCAAAGACTGCTGTACTGGGGACTTACCAGGCGTTGCCGAAGGACTCTACAAAGCTTGTTCTGCTGGACTTTACCAAGGTGGATTACATCAACTCGAGCGGAATAGCGCTGGTGATTCAGATGCTGATTGAGGCGTCCAATGCGGGGCAGAAGGTGTATGCCTTCGGGTTGTCGCCGCACTTCACCAAGGTCTTCACCATGGTGGGGATCACCAAGTATGCGGGCCTGTTTCCCGGACAGGCAGAGGCGCTGGCGGCGCTTTAACCGGCCGGGGCGGCGGATCTCCGCTTGTTTCCCGCAGGAGCAGGAACTCCCTTATGACTCTGGAAGCACTTCAGGCCGCACTGCGCGAGGCCGGCCATGACGGCTGGCTGTTTTACGATCACCATCACCGCGACCCAATCGGCGAGCGCATCCTGGGGCTCGATCCGCATGCGCACATAACGCGGCGCTGGTATTACTACGTGCCCGCGCAGGGCGAGCCGCGCAAGCTGGTGCATCGCGTTGAACAGGCGCGGCTGGACGCGCTGCCCGGCACCAAGGGGCTCTACTCCAGCTGGCAGGAGCTGGCGGCGGGGCTGGAGGCCATGCTCGGCGACGCGCGCCGCATCGCCATGCAGTACTCCCCGAACAACGCCATCATGTACGTCTCCATGGTAGACGCGGGCACGGTCGAGTTTCTGCGCGGACTGGGCAAGCAGATCGTGAGCTCGGCCGACCTGGTAAGCCAGTTTGAGGCGGTGCTGAATGACGAACAGATGGCCAGCCACGCCGTGGCGCAGCGGGCCATCGACCAGATATTGCAGGAGGGCTGGAAGGAGATAGGGCTGCGCCTGCGCCCGGCCTCCGGCAGCCCCGCTGCCTACACCGAATATGACCACATGCGCTGGCTGAGCACGGCGATGGACCGGGCCGGGCTGACGTGGGAGAACGGCCCCAACGTAAGCGTGAACGCAAATGCCTCGGACTCGCACTACGAGCCCCTGGCCGAGAATTCGGCGCAGATCCGGGAGGGCGACTTTGTCCTCGTCGACATCTGGGGCCGCGTGAACGTGCCGGGCAGCGTGTTCTATGACATTACGTGGACCGGCGTGGTGGGGCGCGAACCCAGCGAGCGCGAGCAGCAGGTGTTTGAGGTGGTGCGCAATGCCCGCGACGCCGCCATCCAGGCCGTGGAGCAGGCCTTTGCCGCAGGTCGGCCCATGCACGGCTTCGAGGGCGATGATGCGGCGCGGGCCGTCATTCGCGCGGCGGGCTTCGGCGACTACTTCACCCATCGCACCGGCCACAACATCGCCTGCGACCTGCACGGGCCGGGCGCGCACCTGGACAATCTGGAGACGCACGACGAGCGGCTCATTCTGCCCTACACCTGCTTCTCCGTCGAACCGGGCATTTACCTGCCGGAGTTTGGCGTGCGCAGCGAGGTGAACATGATGACCCAGCCGGGCAGGGCCTGGGTCACGGGCCGCATTCAGCAGGAGCTGGTGCGCATCTGACGGGGGGCGGGCCCGGAGGCATCCTGCCCGGGTGCGATATAGTCAAGAAGGAATGGCTGCAAGCGAT